>NZ_NDIM01000015.1:0-20896 GCF_002241375.1 Vibrio sp. V19_P1S1T109
ATGTTAGAGACCCTCATGTTGTCGCGGATCCAGTTTGCCGCCAATATCAGTTTTCATATTTTATTTCCAACCATTACGATTGCGCTTGCATGGGTGATGGTGTTTTTTAAGTGGCGTTTTGTACGAACGCAAGCTCAGTTGTGGTTGGACTTATATTATTTCTGGGTCAAGATCTTTGCCCTGACTTTTGCGCTCGGTGTTGTTTCTGGTATCACGATGAGTTTTCAATTTGGGACTAACTGGCCAGGATTCATGGAGAGAGTCGGTAACGTCGCTGGGCCATTGTTAGGCTACGAAGTGATGACGGCCTTTTTTATGGAAGCGACTTTCCTTGGCGTGATGCTTTTTGGGCGTGGAAGAGTACCTGAATGGGTGCATACCTTAGCAACCGTGCTGGTGGCGATAGGCACATCACTCTCTGCTTTTTGGATTTTAGTTTTAAATAGTTGGATGCATACACCTGCTGGTTATGAAGTGATTGAAGGCATTGTTCATGTCACCAGTTGGAAGGAGGTTATTTTTAATCCTTCTATGCCGTATCGGCTTGCACATATGTTGCTGGCTTCTTTACTCACCGCAAGTTTTGTCATTGCAGGGATCTCTGCTTACCAATTTTTGCGTAATTCACAACTGGAAGCAGCGAAAGTGGGCCTTAGAGTCGGCATTATTCTCGCGGCCATTGCTATACCAATACAAATTTTTGTTGGCGATTTACACGGTTTAAATACGTTAAAACACCAACCCGCTAAAATTGCCGCGATGGAAGGGGTGTGGGATACGGAGCAAGGAGCACCGTTACTCTTGTTCGCTTGGCCTGATGAAGTCACGCGTAGCAATCACTTTGAACTCGGTATTCCTAAATTAGCCAGCTTGATACTCACACATGACCTCGACGGTGAAATTGTGGGTTTAAATCAATTCGCACCGGACCATCCCCCGGTTAAGCCACTATTCTTTGGCTTTCGAATTATGGTCGGAATTGGCGTGCTGATGCTGCTAGTGAGCTGGTTTGGTGCATGGCGTTTAATTCGTAAAAAAACCTTACCCAAGTTCTACCTTTATACCGTTGTCGCGATGACGTTTTCGGGATGGGTAGCCACATTAGCAGGGTGGTATGTTACTGAAATTGGCCGTCAACCATGGCTTGTCAGTGGTGTATTGCGTACTTCTGATGCAGTTACTGCGATTGGAAGTGGTTCTGTTGTGCTGTCATTAGCCATGTATTTAACCATTTATGCCGTATTGCTAGTTGCTTATATTCATACACTGTTTTATTTAGCAAGGCAGTTCTCTACAAGCATAACGATTCAACCGATTGACGAGCAAAAGGCACCATTATGATCTCTTATCTACCGGAAATTTATCTTTTACTGCTTGGTTTTAGCGTTTTCATGTATGCGGTACTTGATGGTTATGATTTGGGTGTCGGTATTTTATTACCCCAAGATAATGAGCAACAGCGCGATAGAATGATCGCCTCCATCGGCCCTTTCTGGGATGCCAATGAAACATGGCTAGTGCTAGGCGTTGGTATTTTATTGATTGCGTTTCCAAGTGCACATAGCTTGATTTTGACAGAGCTGTATTTACCCACCGCACTGATGCTGATCGCATTGATTATGCGTGGTGTCGCGTTTGATTTTCGTGCAAAAGCGAAAGCGGATCATAAAGACCACTGGGACTTGTGTTTTAAAACCGGTTCTTTACTTGCCGCACTAACCCAAGGTTACATGATTGGGCGGTATGTGATGAGCTTTGAGGAGTCGATGCAGGCTTATGGCTTTGCACTACTCAGTTCGCTGTGCGTGACGGCCGCTTATGTTTATATCGGTGGAGCTTGGCTGGTGTTAAAGACCGAAGGCGCGTTACAAATTCGAGCGGCGCGCTGGTCACGCCGTGCGGGCTGGTTGGCCGCGCTGGGCATTTTTTCAGTCAGTATTGTTAACCCGTTATTTAATCCACTGGTCGCGGAACGTTGGTTTAGTTTCCCTGAAATGCTGTTATTAGCTCCTGTTCCGCTGGTGGTGTTAGTTACGATTTTTATGGTTGATCGCTATTTAAAAAGAGTGCCTGTAGTGAATGATATGGGAGTTCAATGGCCATTTTTTGGCGTGATGCTAATTTTTGCATTAAGCTTTCTTGGATTAGCCTATAGCTTTTTCCCTGATGTCGTCCCCGGGATAATGACGGCTCAAGAATCAGCCGCCTCTACGGCTAGCTTATTGGTAGTGGGCATTGGTGTCGTGATTGTGATGCCGATGATCTTGCTGTACACCTTTGTGGTTTACCGAATCTTTAAAGGTAAAGCGACAGATTTAAGCTATAAATAGCAAGAGAATGGATACTATAACGGCCTCAAAAGAGGCCGTTATTTTTAAACCCACGATATGAGGTTAGACTTGGAAGCGACGTACCGTATTTTGTAGCATTGCTGCCAACTGGCTAAGTTCGACGCACGCTTGAGCAGCGCTGGAAGAACCTTGTGCAACTTGCTTAGCTGATTCACTAATGCGTTCGATATTGCGACTGAGCTCCTCGCTAACCGAATCTTGCTCTCCGCACGCACTGGCGATTTGGATGGTCATATCAGCAATATGCGCGCTTTGATTACTAATGTGGTCAATCGCGATTTGAGTTTGGCCACTTTGCTCCACACATTGTCCCATAAGTACACTGCTTTGTGACGTCGCTTCACGAGCACGCAGTGCGCATGTTTGTAGGCTTTGGATAATATTGACGATGTCGCCCGTCGATTGCTGAGTTTTGCCCGCTAAAGCACGGACTTCATCAGCCACAACCGCAAAACCACGCCCTTGTTCACCAGCACGCGCCGCTTCAATTGCTGCGTTAAGTGCAAGCAAATTGGTTTGGTCGGCGATGTTGCTTATCACGTCAACGACAACGTTAATTTGCTGCGCTTGCTGCTCAAGCTCTAATACGCGTTGTTCTGCTTGATCAATTTCTTGAGTCACAAGAGAGATAGCATTAGCGACGGAATCCATCTGTTTTGATCCAAGGATGGATTGTTGGTTACTTTCACGAGCGGCGTCAGAAGCGACTTCTGTGCTTCGTGCCACTTCTGCAACCGTTGATTTCATTTGCGTCATGGCCGTAGCAATGTGCATCACCTCGACCTGTTGCTCTTGCATGCCCTGTGATGTCTGTTCAGAGACGGCGCTAACTTCATCGACAGCATGAGATAGTTGAGTCGCTCCGGCGATGATCTCTTCCACCATTGAGCGTAAATTCTCTTGCATACTTGAACACGCATCGGCCAATTCACCTAGCTCATCTTGCCCAATATGCTGACGTGTTAATCGATGGCTTAAATTACCTCCAGCAATGGCATTCGCTTGCTGTACAACCAACTGTAGTGGCTGGCAGATTAAGCGAGAAAGTAATAGTGTAATGAACACCATAAACGCTATCAGTGCAACGATGCTGCCTGTGGAAAATGAGGTGATAGCTTGAATAAGCGTCATCAGTTCAGAGCGATTTTTGGCAACAAAGGTTTGGTTTAAATTGAGAAGATCGTCAATCGCACTCTCTAGGCGTTCAAATGTAACCAAAGAGGCTGAAATATCCCCTTGAGCTTTTACGATATTTTGATTGAGGATATCGTCATTAAAAGAGCCAAGCGCAGTCAAGTAGTCACGCCAGAGGTTTTTAACTGGCATAAAAATCGAACGCTCGTGATCGGTCCAAACCGCACGCTCATAGGTGGCTAGTGCACTATCAATTGCTTGATAGTGTTCCTGCATCCAACGAATATCCTCCGTAATTTCGGCTTGATCGGTTGCGGAAAGCAAACTGATTTGAGCACGTCGCACAGAAGCCATATTGTATTTGACGTTATTGACCATCATCATTGATGGGAGTGTGTCATCCGTTAGATTGAGTAGGTCATCTTGTATTTCGTTCAATGAACGATATAGGTAATAACCGAAGGCGATGTTGACTAACGCGATAATAGTAAAGGCAAGCGCAATTTTTTTGCGAATGGCTAAATCTTTTAAAAAAGACATGGTAATAAGTGACCTCGGAGTAAAACAACGGAGTTATACCTGTCCCACTTGCAGCATTGCTGTATTGGTCACGTTCGTTGACGCCAATTCCACCATTTTATTGATGTTTTTTCGGCCTCACTTACTGGTCATCGACAGCATCCTAAGTGGCTTGGGTATCGGGTCACGTCCATATGAAAATAGAGAGATATCCATAAAGTTGTGCATCGTATCACAATTGAAACTTGACTCCTATGGTGTTTTTGAGGTTTTTGTGAGTGAGATATTGGGTGTGAAGAGCTTAGAATAACGCTCAAGACGGTTATTTTAAGCTCTGTTAAGGTCACAATTCTTTACATCTCAACCACCTAGTTTATAGTGATTTCCATTTTGAATTGGGTGCTAATTGGGTAACGAAAGGGATGGTTGTACTGTTCACTTGGTACTTTTGGCGTTAAGGTAAACGGAAAAAGGTATTTGAATCATGAAATTAAAAACACGTTTACAACTACTGTCTGCGATCGAACATAAAACTGAAATTCCGATGCTGCTATTATCGGTAGTGTATGTGATCGTCGCTTTACTACCAGATATTGCACCTTTACAACCCGAAGAGCTTGATTTTCTGGAGCATCTGCTTTGGATTATTTGGGCATTGTTTGCAACGGAGTTACTGGTTAAGGTCTTACTCAGCCCACATCCAGTGCGTTACATGGTAAAAAACTGGCCAGACGTGTTGATTGTGGCCATGCCATTCCTACGTCCGCTCCGTTTTTTACGCATTTTACTGATCTTGCCAAGAGCATGGCGTCAAACAAAGGCGGTGCTGAGGCAAAAAACGCTCAGCTTTATTGGGTTAACCAGCTTATCGACAGTGCTTCTTTCTGCGGCTTTTGTCTATTTGGTCGAAAAAGGCACGGATAGCCCAATCAATGATTTTTCTGATGCGATTTGGTGGGCAATGACTACGATTACTACAGTAGGGTATGGTGATATGTACCCGGTTACCCCGTTTGGTCGTGGTGTTGCGGTCTTTTTAATGCTTACGGGCATAACACTTTTTGGTTTATTGACGGCCAGTGTTGCGTCTTTCTTCATTGAAGATGATGAACAATCAGTGGCGAATCATAGCCAGCATCACAATAAACAACTCAATCAAGTATTAAAACAACTGTCTGCTCATCAGCCAGTTCGAAAACGTTTTCATTTAGCTCGCTACCGTGCTCAGTTGGCTTCTCGTCATAAGAAATAACCACTGAAGTTCTAGTTATCACCGCATTGGAATGCCAGAGATTGATCTAGGTGGTTTTAAGCAGAGTGATAAACTCACTGAGCGGCATAGGTTTATAAAAGAAATAGCCTTGTAAATAGTCAATTTCTCTTTCGTTCAAAAAATCAATTTGATCTTGGGTTTCCACACCTTCGGCGATGGTTTTTAACCCAAGTCGCTTAGCTAAATCGACTAAGTTTTCAACAATATGGCTAGAGATCGCATCACTACCGATCATGGTAATAAAGCTTCTGTCGATTTTTAAAATGTCAAACTTGAACTCTTGCAAATAGTTCAAACTAGAGTGACCTGTACCAAAATCATCAATTGCTAGCAACACACCTATTTTATCCAGTGATTGGAAGAGCTTTTTCGCTTCATCACTATCAGTAACCAGCTCTCTCTCAGTGAGCTCTAACGTTAAAATATGCTTATGATTGTCGAAGGTTTCAATAAAGTGTTTGCAATCATCAAACAAATTGGAAGCTACGCAGTGCTTGGCTGAAATATTAAATCCAATACTGAAATGCTCTGGAAATTGTGACTGATGTAATGAAAGTTCACGCTCTACTTGTGACATTAACTGAGTCGTAATAGGAATGATTAGCCCAGATTCCTCCGCTAAGGGAATAAAAAGATCGGGCCTCACTAATCCATGAACAGGATGTTGCCAACGGGCAAGCACTTCAATATGGCTGAGCTGGCCACTACCATCAACAATCGGTTGTACATACGGAATGAACTCGTTGGATTGAATAGCGCGTTTCACTTCTCCTTGCATTGACGAAGCTTGGCCGAGTTTCCAAAAAACAAATCCGCCTAAACCGATTCCCATTAAGAGAGCTAACATCGCACTGGTTTGTTTGGTGTTTTTAAAATAAAGCCAGTAGTCATCAATAGTTAATAGGGTCGATAGTGAATAAGGGTAGCGTTCTGAAGTATTAATGATTGTGGGAAATAACGGTTCGGAAGTTACAACGCCGGTCTCGTCGAGATGATTTTTACCAACGTGAAAATAAAATTTGCCATAGCCATCTAGTAAAATAAGCATGTTAGTTAGGTAATAGGAACTAACTCCAGTGATCACCATACCCTGTTCATAAGTTCTGTGAAAAGCCAACACAGGCCGGAGAGGTGTGAGTCGATTACCAGTCATTAAATAGAGCTCACCACTGACATAGCTGTCGATTTGGTAGTGATCGTTTACTTGACCGTTTAACGAATTACAATAAATCGTATTTTGTTTGGCTAAATTGATGGTCCGGATATCGGGAGTTGTCGCCACTAGCTCGCGTAAATAATGAATAGCATCTAGGCAATCCATATTGAGATAGGGCGCTGCACGTTCATTGGCAACATGAGCATTTCTTAGCAGTAGATTAATGTAATCCGTACCTTTTACCAAAACGTTTTGCATGTGATGATTCAAATCAGCTCGTGTCTGCCAAGCGATAATTGGGCTAGCTACAACGATGGGCAGTAAGCAAAATAGTAAGCTAACTATCCACCGTCTACATCGTTCATATTTTACAAATGTCTGCATCTGGTCCGAGTGCTATTTGTTTAATCATGCAGTAAGCGTAGCAAATATCCTCTGAAAATCATCCGTTTATTTCGCAGTTTGCTTGAACTTCAACACGACTTACGTCCTTGTAAGTACAAGCCATCATTTTAGCCAATCCATCGATCAAGCATGTGCTTATCTGGTAGCGCTGTCATTGCCCCTTTTTGAGTGGTGGCTAATGCTCCGCAGCCATTAGCCCATTGCACTGCGTTTATGATATTACCCTTAGTAAACCACTCTTTATGTAATGACAACTGGCACAGCAATCCACCGACAAAAGCATCTCCGGCACCTGTTGTATCGATAGGTTTTACGGCTTTTCCCGTAATCATTGTTTGCATCTCTGCGGTGATCACCAGCGCTCCTTTTGCACCTTGAGTAATGACAATCAGCGGAATGTTCAATTCTTTCACTGAGATTAATCCCTGCTCAAGGCTAGGGCGCTGCGTGAGCAAGAGCAGTTCGTCATCGGAAAACTTAACCACATCCGCCATTGCCACTACGCTCATCACCACTGGGATCATCTCTTCGGGGTTAGGCCAGACCTCTTCTCGTAGATTGGGATCAAAACTGACAAATCCCCCATTGGCTTTGATGCGTTTAATCGCTTCAATGGTAGTGCTGCGACTCGGTTCACTGGCCAGTGCAATGGAGCAACAATGCAGCCATTCACCCGCTAAAAAGGTCGGAATGTCTAAACATTGGACGAATTGATCCGCGCTCGGTTTCACCATAAAGGTAAAACTGCGTTCGCCGTGCGAGTCTAAATCGACCACGACGGTTGATGTTCTTTGTTGATCATCCAACTGCAAATATCGGGTGTCCACTTTCTCTTCGGTTAATGTGGATTGCATAAAGCGCCCCATAGGGTCATTACCCACACGGCCAAAAAAGGCGCTATTACCCCCCAATCTTGCGATGGCAACAGCCACATTCGCCGGAGCACCGCCCGGACATTTTAGATAGTGTGCTTCACCATCAGGAATTAAGTCGACGACCGCGTCGCCTGTCACCCAAACTCGATTCATTTTTTCTTCCAATATCCGTGTTATTCGCTGAAGAAATAAGCCCACTCACATCGAGCGGGCTTAGGAGCATAACAGCCTTGGGGGTTACGCTGTTGCTTGTTTATCAAGCTTTGCGCGCTCTTTGGCACCCAAAACAAGTGTTAAGGTAAAGGCAATGACAAAAGAAATCAGCATACCAATCATGTAGTAGCTGATTTTCTCTGGGTTAATGGAAATCACTCCAGGAAGCCCAGCCGCGCCTAACGCTTGTGCTTTGACATTAAACAAGGTAATGAATGCACTGGCACAAGCTGAACCGATGATCGCAGCAATAAATGGGTAGCGAAGTTTCAGGTTTACACCGAACATTGCGGGTTCGGTAATGCCCAGAAGGGCGGTCACACCTGATGGAATCGCAATGCCTTTTAATTTGATATCTTTGGTGTTCATACCAACCGCTAAAGCAGCTGCACCTTGTGCGACGTTTGACATGGCCGCAATAGGAAAAATAAACGTACCGCCAGTAATGGCGATGTCAGCCAATAGTTGTGTTTCGATAGCAATAAAGCTGTGGTGCATGCCAGTAATCACAAACGGTGCGTAGATAAAGCCAAACAGTGCACCACCAATGAAGCCAGCAGAATCGTATAGCCAGTTCAGCCCATCACCCAATAGAAAGCCGATATCGCGGGTAATCGGACCTACCAGAGTGAAGGTTAAAAAGCCTGCAATGAAAATCGAGAGCATAGGCGTCAGTAAATTATCCAGTACAGAAGGGATAATTTTGCGCAGGCCATTTTCGATTTTTGCAAGAATAAAGGCGGAGACTAAAACGGGTAAGACAGAGCCTTGATAGCCGACTTTCTGGATCTCAAAACCAAAAATATTCCAAGTAGGTATGGTGCCTGCGACAGACGCGCCGCCAAATCCCCAACCATTAAGCAGGTCTGGGTGAACCATCAACATACCTAATGCTGCGCCAAGGAATGGGTTGCCGCCGAATTTTTTAGAAGCAGAAAATGCCAACAAAACAGGAAGATAAACAAAAGGGGCGTTAGCGAAGGTGTTGATCATGCTGGCAAGATCAGCCAAGCCCGGGTTGGCATCAATCAGTGACTGCCCTTCGATAAAAAGCCCTGTGGCTGTCAGTACATTGAACAACCCCATCAATAAACCGCCAGCAACGATGGCCGGGATAATAGGGACAAAAATGTCAGACAACCCTTTAACGGCGCGCTGCACTAGGTTCTGCTTTTGTGCACCCGCGCTTGCAACATCATTGGTTGACATTTCAGCAAGGCCGGTCAACTTGGCCATTTCCGCATAAACTTGGTTAACGATACCGGAGCCAAAAATAATTTGATATTGGCCAGCGACTTTGAATTGTCCTTTGACACCTTCAAGTGAATCAATGGCTTGTTCATCAACCAATGCGTCATCTTTTAGCGCTAATCTTAAACGTGTTGCACAGTGAGCAAGGGCTTGGATATTTTCTCTGCCACCTAATTGCTCTAATAATTGTTTTGCTATGACTGGATAGTTCATAACCCACCCCGGTTGTTGTTTGGTATCCAGATGACTTGATCTCTTTAAGATAAGCATGGTGGATAAAATTAAAATAAGTATTTTTGGGAACGTTTGCAGAGTGGATTTTTGATGAATAATTCAAAGTAGTCAAAAGCCAACCATTGATTCTGTGAATTAGATCAGTAAAAGAGAGATCGATAATTCTACAAACAGCGTTAGAATCACACTATTCGATCGTTTGCAGCGCTGAGTTTTGCAAACAATCCCAAAATAGAATGAGTAAGGTTATGTATGTCGAGTTTGCACGATGTCGCTAAGCTGGCCGGAGTTTCTAAATCGACGGTTTCACGCGTTGTAAATGATGAGTATGGTGTTAAAGAGTCTACAAAAATCAAAGTGTTAAAGGCAATTTCCGAATGCGGCTATATGGTCAACCAAGTCGCTAAAGATCTCAAATCACAAAAAACCAATTTAATTGGAGTCATCGTTCCGCGAGTCTCTTCGCATGCGACAGCACAAGGCGTTGATGGTTTAAGTGCCATATTTGAACAAGCGGGCAAACACGTGTTGCTTGCCAATACTCATCAAGATCACGCTAAAGAATTGGAATATATTCAAATATTTAATCAAAAGAGGGTCGAAGGCATTGTACTTTACGCTACACACCTTGATATGCCATTAGTGAAAGCAATCCAACAATCTAATGTCCCGGTGGTATTGGTTGGGCAAGATGGCTCACTGCACGATATCCCAAGTATTGTTCATGATGATCTTCGCGTTGGATTCGAAGCGGGTAAACGGTTGATAGCAAAAGGTTGTCAACACATTGGTTTTATTGGTGTTCAGAGCGATGACGTAGCGGTGGATTGCTTGCGTTCTCAAGGGTTAGAGCAAGCACTGGGTATCAACAATTTAACCCTGTTGTTTCATATGCGTGGTGATTTTTCGATTGAATCTGGTTACTTACAAGCTAAAACATTAATCACTCAATACCCACAATTAGATGGTCTTTTTTGCGCAACCGATAGAATTGCGGTTGGAGCGGTGAAAGCACTGCAAGAGTCTGGGATTCAGGTTGGATCGCAAATAAAAGTATTAGGAGTTGGCAATGATGAGCTCGCATTTGTCAGTAACCCAAGCTTATCAACATTCAACTATGCCTTTGATAAAGCAGGTGAAAATGCAGCCAAGATGTTGCTTGAACGTATTGCTGGTCGTGGGCAGGAGATGAGTAAAGTCGTGTTAACATTCCAAAGTATCGAACGCGAAACCGGCTAAGACTGAAGGTACTTGCTGAGGGGAAGCCCGCATAATTGAGGGCAATATTTCACCAATGCTTGCAAGCAGGCTTATTTTTTTATATTTTGCAATCGTTCCCGAAAATTGAGTGTAAGTCATGTCATTAGAAACAGTGCCAGTGGAAAAAATGTCATTTGAAGAGATGGTGAGATTAGTTGGCGGCCCGGCCAATATTCAGCGAGTACTCGCACCAAGAGGCGAAATCGTTATTGCGCTGCGAGATCCAGCTTTAGTCAATGTTTTGCCGAGTCATATGCGCTTGCGAGAAGTGCTCGGTGAATGGCAGCTTTCATTTTTGATTCAACAAGATAGCATCAATGAATATGCCGATGAACTGATCAACAGTTTAGGCCGAATGATTGATTCTCAGTTGCGGCTTAATGCGTACGCCTATTCCTCGCCAAACGATTGTCCATTTCGTCCTACTTGGCATATTTCTCCGCCGCAAGGGCTGCTCAATGATCCAAACGGTTTCATTTATCACCAAGGAAAATATCATCTTTTTTATCAGTGGTACCCTTATGGGTGTGAGCACAAGGATAAATATTGGGTACAACTGACGAGTACTGATCTTATTCACTGGCAATGGCAAGGTATTGCACTGACTCCATCAGATTGGTACGACAGCCATGGGGTTTTTTCTGGTCATGCTTTAAGTCACAACGATGAGTTGATGCTTTTCTATACTGGCAATGTTCGGTTAGGTGACCAGCGATTGCGTCAAACAACGCAATGTTTAGCCGTGTCGCAAGATGGTCTCCGTTTTGAAAAACGTGGCCCAGTGATCCGTAATTTGCCAACGGGTGTCACGGAACACATTCGCGACCCTAAAATAGTGCGCCACCGAGGCAAATGGCTCATGTTGCTTGGCGCGCAAACAACGCAGTTGCAAGGTCGGCTGGCGATTTACCATTCACATGATCTTAAAGAGTGGCATTTCGATGGTCTATTTGGTGAAGAAATCGCACCGCTAGGTTACATGTGGGAATGCCCTGATATGTTTGAAATTGCGGGCCAAAGTTATTTTGTTTTTGGCCCTCAAGGGATTATTTCAGATAACGTGAACCACACAGTTGTCCATCAAAATCGTATTGCAAAAGTCTTATGGGATGAAAATGATCATCCTCACTTTTGTCATCTGCAACCACTGGATCACGGCTTTGATTTTTATGCCCCTCAAACAATGCAAACGGCAGACGGGCGGCGCGTCTTGTGTGCATGGATGGGGCTGCCTGACGAAATTAATCATCCTAGTTGTGACAACGGCTGGCTGCATCAACTTACGGCACTGCGAGAGTTGAGTCTTGAGAATGGTCAAATTATTCAAAGGCCTATAAGGGAGCTAGAGCAGTTATGCCACCACCCGTTAAGTTTGGAGTTGAGCGATAAATGCACCATTCTCAACACCAAAAGTTTTGAAATGTGCATCACTTTGCCTTGGGGGGCAAGCTTACGTTTGTTTGAAAAAGATGAGCAATACGTTGAACTGAGTTTAGATGCCCAGCAAAAAGTATTACGTTTTGATCGTTCCCATACTTTGATACGTCAAGGTGATGTGATTCGTGAATTGGCCTTAGAGTGTGAACAGGTTGAGCTGCAGATTCTCGCGGATAATTCTTCATTAGAAGTGTTCATCAACGGCGGAAAAGCAGTGATGAGTGCAAGGGTGTTTACCGAACAAGAGGCGACAGGGGTATCACTATTAAATGCGTTGGTTACGGCCAAATACTCTTCTATCCAGCCAGTCAGCGCTTCTTCATTCGCTACTCAATTCTAAATTAAGCCGAAAGTAAACTTTCGGCTTAAAAAATAATAGCCTTTTTCTTTCTTGGTCTATCCTTAAGTAAAAGATAAGTGAGATCAACATGATCGGTATGAGTTCAGACAATAGCAGAGATGATATTGACCTCTCTTCTGGTCTGCATTGTCCTATTCATTAAACACAAGAGTCAGATGGTTATCATGCGGTGCGATGAAGCCAACGCACAGTGCTTAACTCATACCATTGATTAAGGCGAAATGAAGTATGTGGAAAAGTGTCAAAGTGATCTTTGTTACCCAAGTTGTTCTGGCAGTGTCCATTGTGTTGGGCATTTCTAGTTACATTGATTACCAGTCAAAGAAAGCGGAGCTACAGCATAGCCTAGATACATCAATCTTGAATGCAAAAGAGCGTTTGAGCTACAGCCTACCTAAAGCAATTTGGGATTTTGATTTACATGCCGCCAAACTCACTATTTCAGCAGAGTTAAATAACCCAGACATACAAGCGGTTAGAGTGAAAGATGCGGGTGGTACACCGCTTCTTTTCCTGAGTACATCACCCGACTCTCAAGATGTGAAAGAGATGGAGCCCAATGAGGGGAAACAATACGAATCCATGCTCTCTTCGGTGCAAAAGATCACCTTTGTTGAGTATGAAAAGGAAAATGAAGTTGGTCAGGTAGAGCTTTTCTATAACACAGATAGGCTAGAAAAAACCTTGTTACAAAGTCTGCAATATAGCCTGATTGAGTTGCTGATTTTAGATAGCGTAATGATTGTATTCCTAATTTTGGCGTTAACGAAAACCGTCCTTCGCCCGCTCAACGATTTGACAGAGCGAGTGGCCGATCTTGCAACCGGTGAAGGGGATTTAAGTCGTATCATTCCAGAACCCAAATATAGAGAGTTTTCGCAGATCATCCGCAGTATTAATCATTTTACGGAGTCGCTAAGGGAGATAGTTGTACAAGTAACGAATGCTTCTGTGCAGTTAAAAGACACCGCAGAGATGAGTGGTCAGGTTGCCATGAGAAATGCGCAGCAAATTGATCAACAAAAACACAGTTTATCGACCGTCGCTGCCGCTTCCACACAGATGAGTCAGTCGGTGGCAACAGTGGCTGAAACCGCTAATGACGCCGCAAGGCAAGCAAGTGAGGCTTCTCAATTGGTCGATAATGTTTACCACTCAATAGAACGCTCTGCCGCCGAGATTGTAAACATGCGTTCCGAAATGGGTTCGGTAAACGCGGAGATGCATAAGCTGCTTGATGAAGGGCGAAAAATATCAACGGTGGTCGGGGTGATTAATGACATTTCCGAGCAAACCAACTTGCTGGCACTGAACGCTGCTATTGAAGCGGCACGCGCAGGTGAGCATGGTCGTGGTTTTGCAGTAGTGGCTGACGAAGTGCGCAACCTTTCGACCAAAACCAGCCAATCCACCGAACAGATCCAAACCAATATTCGCTCACTTAGCAGTGCAACAGAATCGGTTGAGCAAGAAATTATTCGCATCTCTAATTTGTTAGAAAGCACCGCTAAGCGAGTATCAGAGTCACAACATTCTGTTGAGCAGGTGAAAAATACTATCTCTGAAATTTCTGAAAGAAATGGAGAGATTTCGCATGCCACAGAAGAGCAGAAACAAGCCATTGATGAAGTCAGTCAGGCGATTGTTGAAGCATCAGAGGCCACTAATGAGCTGTCGAGTAGTGGTCAAGATAATGCTCAGAGAACGAAAGAAGTTCTTCAACTGAGCTCAAACATTAAAACTCATATGCGTAAGTTCAAAACATAAGTTCCACCTTCAAGGAGAAGAAAGTATGAAGCGTCTGTTGATCTTTATTTTCAGTATGATGATGGCCTTACCGAGTAGCTTTGCTGCTACTATTACGGCTGCGCAAGATCCATGGCCACCGTTTATTTCACCGGATAAAAGCATGCCGGGGCTATCGGTAGAAATCGCTGTTGCGGCTATGAAAACACAGGGCTATGACGTCAATTTTCAAATCATGCCTTGGTCACGAGCATTAGATGAGGTGAGTAAAGGCAGAATTGATCTGTTGCCTGCAACTTGGTATACGCAGGAGAGAACGGCTTATTTACTTTACAGTGATTCATATTTAGAAAATGAACTGAGCTTTATTAAAAGAGCAGGCGATGCTTTCGAATTTTCAGGTTTAAATAGTTTGAGTGGCAAACAAGTTGGCATCGTTAGGGGCTATGGTTATGGGGATGACTTTTTATCCGCCACTAATTTCAACAAACCAGACGCTAATGATCTCACGACTAACTTGAAGAAACTGCAGGCCAAACGAATTGATCTTACCCTTGAAGATAAGTTGGTTGCGTTATCGACCATGAAAGAGGCGGGCTTAAATAGCAGTGATTTTCAGTTTACCACGGCATCTTTGTCTAAAAATCCTTTACATGTTACCTCAGGCAAAGCGAACCCTAATGCGCAGAAATATATTGATGCGTATAACAAAGGGTTAGCCACGATTAAAGCTGACGGAACATTTGATGCCATTTTAGCGAAATACGGTATTCAGTGATTTTTTTTTAAAAAAAAGGCCGCAGTTTTAACGCTGCGGCCTTTTTCTATTCCAATAGGATTTGAATCCTTTGAAGTAAGCATTGGGGTAAATATTAGCGCTTTGAGCCGCGCTGCTCAGCTTTACGTGCTAATTTTTGCGCACGCTTTTGCTCGATCAGTGATGCGGTATCGCCGCCAATGTGTGCTTCGCCACGCTGTTTTGCGAGCTGAACTTGTTTTTCTCGCTCACGGAAACGGGCCAGTTGTTCCGCAGAGTGAGTACCGAAGCAGGATGGGCAACTGACGCCTTGCTCGTAGACTTCGCTCTGTTTGTCTTCATCGGTAATCGGCAAACGGCAAGCGTTACATACATCGTAGTGACTCTCTTTTAAAGCGTGCCCTACAGCCACTCTGCCATCAAACACATAGCAGTCACCTTGCCATAAGCTCTCTTCTTGCGGCACTTCTTCTAAGTATTTCAAAATGCCACCTTCGAGATGGTACACCTCATCGAACCCTTGCTCTTTTAAATAAGCCGTGGACTTTTCACAGCGAATCCCGCCAGTACAAAACATCGCGACTTTTTTGTGTTTCTCTGGTGCGAGGTTCTTCTTCACATAATCAGGAAACTCACGAAAGGTTTCAGTGTGTGGGTTAAGCGCATTTTTGAAGGTGCCGATTTGGATTTCATAATCATTACGGGTATCGACAACCAGCACATCAGGGTCTGAAATTAGCGCATTCCAGTTTTCTGGTTTCACGTAAGTGCCCACAACGTGACGAGGGTCAATACCTTCAACGCCCATAGTGACAATCTCTTTTTTTAGCTTCACTTTGGTACGGTTAAATGGCTGCTCTGAGGCTTGTGATTCTTTGTAAACCGTGCCTTTCAAGTTCGGTTCTGCATCAAGCCAAGCTAGTAGCACATCTATCCCTTTGCGTGTTGATGCCACAGTGCCGTTAATTCCTTCACTGGCTAATAATAGCGTGCCACGAATTTGGTTTTCCTCCATTAGTTCAAGAAGCGGTGCTTGCAGCTCTTGGTAGTGATTGAGTTCAACAAACTTATAGAGTGCACAGACGACGTACTGACTCATGGGGTACCTTTTAAAAAACGATATAAAGAATTGGGGCGCATTATAGCGAAGGGACGCGCCCACAAATACGGACAATTATTAAGGACAATATTAGATGGGGTAGACCATTGGGAAATCCATGGTTGGATGTGCGGCGACAAGCGACGAGTAGCCATACACCTGCTCAATTCTTTCTGCATTGAGCGCTTCCCAAGGTGGCGCATCACAAACCAGTTTGCCATTGTGCAGCATCACCATGCGATCTGCATATTGAGCCGCAAGGTTGAGATCGTGCAGCACGACTACAACAGCGCACTGCTCTTGGCGTGCTAATGAACGTGCAATGCGCAGTGTATTGTGCTGGTGAGCCAGATCTAACGCTGACGTTGGTTCATCCAGCATCAGGATTTTTTTGTCACCGGAGTGGTGAAGTTGAGTTAATACCCGCGCCAGATGTAAACGTTGTTTTTCACCACCCGATAAAGCCGGGTAGAGATTGTTCGCTCTATCGCTGATATCGGTTTGTTGCATGTAGTGTAGCGCCACTTCACTGACTTGTTGGTGGCTTAAATTTAATGGCAGTGCGCCTAATTCCACCACTTCTTGAGCGATAAAAGGAAAGCTCAACGTACTTTGCTGCGGAAGAATAGCCAAGTGCTTTGCTAACTCATTCGGTTGCCACAGTGCTTGCGGAACACCGAAGTAAGCCATTTTGCCTGTTGATGAGATTTCACCGCTGAGTATTTTCAGCAAGGTACTTTTTCCAGCACCATTGGGGCCAAGTAACGCTGTGACTTGACCTGAAAAAATCTCAATATCAATCTTATCCAAAATGGTTCGATGGCCAAATTTAACCGATATATTACTGGCTTGGATCGCTGCCGTTGTACTCAAAATACTTTGCCTTTTTGTTGAAACAGAAGATAAAGGAAGAAAGGTGCACCCACCAGCGCAGTCACAATCCCGACAGGCAGCTCCGCAGGTGCCACTGCTATACGGGCAAACATATCGGCGACAGTGAGTAAGAGTGCACCAAGTAAAGCCGAAATGGGGATCAAACTACGGTGATCGGGGCCAACCAGCATCCGGCCTAGATGAGGGATGACCAAACCGATAAAACCAATCATACCCACCGCGCTGACGGTCACTCCAACGCCGAGTGCGCTGAGTAAAATCATTGAACGTTTAAGCCGTTGCACAGAAATGCCTAGATGACGCGCTTCAGACTCGCCAAGTAATAGTGCGTTGAGCGCCATCGCTTGACGGGAGAAACAGACGAGCAGCAGCAGTAAGGTCACAGCGCACAAGAGAATATTTTGCCAGTTTGCACCCGCCAGTGATCCCATTGACCACAATGAGAGATCGCGTAGCATTTGATCGTCTGCAACATAATTCAAATAGCCAATACCCGCCCCCGATAGCGCGCTGATGGCGACGCCTGCGAGTAGCATGATGGTGACGGAAGTACCAAATTTACTGGTGCCTAATCGATAAACCAACAAGGTAGTCAATGCACCGCCTAAAAAGGCAAAAATAGGTACCACCGCAGCGCTCATCCACGGGTTGGAAAACAGCGCTAAATTGGCGAATAGCACAATCGCAAGTGCGGCTCCGAGGGCTGAACCTGCCGAAACACCGATAATGCCAGGCTCAGCTAATGGATTACGAAACAAGCCTTGCATCACCGTTCCGCACAGCGCCAAAATTGCGCCAACCAACAAGCAGAGCAGGGTACGCGGAAAGCGTATTTCGTGGATGACTAAATTGATGTGCGCGGCAATGTCATTGGAGTGCAGCACGAGACTTTTTATGCTGTCACTGAAGCTGATATTCATTGGACCAACGGTGACAGAATAAAGGCTCACTAAGATTACCAAAACTAACAGCGTTGCATTCACCACATTTTTTGAGAGATGACGTAACAAAATAAGCTCCTTAAGGATAGAGCAATGCGTTTAGACGTTGCGCTTCAGCCAAGCTTTTAAGGCCTAACCCGCCGACGAGAGCGTGGCCATCGATGGTGATGATCTGCTTATTTATCCCAGCCGGAGTTGCTACTAATGTCGGTATGGATTGCAAAATGGCCTCTGCTCCTCCGAGTTTTTCATAACTGCGGCCACTGACTAAAATCACGTCCGGTTGCATCTCAATTATCGCTTCCATCGACAGTGGTTTATAAGACGTCACTTGTTCAGCGGCGGGGTTAACCGCGCCAGCCAACTCAATAATGCTGTTTGGTGTGGTGTCACTGCCCGCCACGTTAGCTGCTCGACCTTCGTGGATAAGTAGAAATAGCACTTTTTTCGGTGTCTTGTGGGTAGATTGATGATGGGTTAACGCCGCTATTGTGCTTTGAACTTGCTGTTTGAGCGCTTTAGCTTGAGGCTTTGCATCAGCGAGCTTCGCGATTTGGTCAATGCGTGCCAACAACCCATGTGGTGTGGATTCATCGTTCACCACCTCGACGTTAACGCCAGCGCCTTTAAGCTGTTGCAATGTGCTTTCTGGCCCCATTTCACTAGAACCAATCAATTGTGTTGGTGCTAAGGCTACTAATCCTTCTGCGGATAATTGGCGATGATAACCGATTTTTGGGAGAGCAAGATCGTTTGGAATTTCACTGGTGACATCGACCGCAACAAGTTTATTTTGTGCGCCTAACGCAACGAGGATTTCGGTCACCGCGCTGCCCGCACTGATGATCCGTTCTTGCGCGCAGAGCCAAGGTGAGAAGATGAAGAGCGTTATGGCAACAAGCCAATGAGAAAGAGATTTGTGTGTCATCGTGTTGTACTCATGAAAATCATACGGTTTTTAAAAGCGCGTATGAATAGGCTATTGGGGATGATCGGTTAATAACTGCGTGGCAGCGATGCCATTGTCTTGCAAGAAAGCCAACAATTTAACCAACTGCTGCACTTCAGCGGTTTTGTCTGCGCCAATCACGATCGGGCGATCACTCGCTTTGCTTTGTTCTAACAACGCCAATGTGAAGTTATTCCAATCGATATACTGCTTGCCATCGATAGCCCAGTAAGGTTCGTGCGCCAGAAGATTCACTGTGATTGACTGCTTGTTCACTTCACTCACGGTGGGTGAGTCGGTTGTTGGCAGTGAAACGTCTAATGACTCAAATTTAACCGCGGCTGTAAGCAGTAAAAACACCATGACAATAAAAATGATATCCAACAATGGCGTTAAATCTGGCATTAATGGGGATGAGTGAGAGTGCGGCGTTTTAATCATGATGCATTAACCACATCATTATCAGAGATGTCTTCATACTTAGCTACACGCTCTTGTTTGGTGGTGCAATCATGCTGTAAAGAAACACCTTCGAGCCATAAGTTGACATAATTTAGTGTGTGCTCAAGTTTTGCCATCACTCTGTCAGCCCATACGCCAAGCAATTGAGCGCCGGTAATTGCGGGAAGTGCGATCAGCAAACCTGCAGCCGTGGTTCGCATTGCAATGCCTAGGCCATCCGCAAGGTCGTTTGGCGTAATATTGCCAGAAGAGAGCGCCACCCCTTTGAACATTTCAATCAAACCTAACACAGTGCCAAGTAAGCCTAGCAGCGGGCTGATCACACCAATCAAAGATAAAATACGCAGTCCAGAATGCAGTTGATGACGCTTTTCTTGCAACCAAATGCCCGCCGCATCTTCACGTAATCCTTTAGAGAAATCGTGATGAGCAAGTAGCATGGCAACCCCTTTATAAAGCAATGGGCGCTTGCTGGAGAATTCACTGGCTAACGCCTCAATTTGCGCTGTATTGGTCGGTGATATTTGGTTGAGCGCACTACCAATCGCACCTTTTCCAACACCAAGGCTAAGCAGTACTTGGAAAAGCCGTTCAGTAATGATCATGGTCGCAAGTGCTGAGCAGGCAAAAAGAGGCCAGGCCATCAGGCCAAGTTGTTGTTCTAGTTGAGTAAGTAGTTCCATTATCCTTCCAATTTAAAACGTACTGGGATTTGCACTCGGTGGGCTATTTTTTCACCGTTCACCACTTGAGGAGAGAATTTCCATTGTTTGATGGCATTAAGAGCCGATTCATCCAGCAGCGCCGCGCCCGACGAAGAGAGCAGCACCTGTTTGATTTGGCGGCCGTTTTCGTCTAACCACACCTCATACATAGCGACCCCTTCAATTCCTCGTTTTTGTGCAAGCCTTGGATAAACAGGAGGGGCTGGGCGAGTAACAAAAGACGGCGCATCGACTAATTTCGGTTGATTAGTTGCGCCGCTGCTGCTTGGGGCGGCGGTTTTCGGTGTCGATTCAGCGCTATTTTCATTCTCTACAGAGGATGTCACAGCTTCCTTTACAGGAGTTTGCACTTGTGCTGATTTTGTCGGTATTTTAGGAGCCGGTTTGTCTTTTACCGGTTTTGACAGGCTCTTTTTCTGCACCACTTTTTGCGGCTCTTTTTTTGCTGGTTTGGGTTTGTTGGCTCTCTTTTCTGAAGGTGGGGTTTTTATTGCTTGCTCTTGTACTACCTGAGCTTGAGGTTGAGCCACAAAGTTAATCGACACTGAGGTGGATTGATTTCCAGCAGGCATGGCAAACACTTTTGATTCGTCATCAACAAACAAGATCGCCGCGTGAATCGCGAGAGATAGACTGCCAGCGACAAAGTATCTAGTGAAATTCACGTTGTACTCCATATAAAAACAAAGCGTTCAGAGAGGGGATTATTACTTATCATTCAAATAAGATCAATTATCAATTGCATTATCATTTGCATCAAATTATCATTTTATGAATTAAAGAATGCGCGTAATAACCTCTCATTACGCCTAGGTTTTCTATGAATATTGTGATGAATTTAGATAAATATGATG
>NZ_NDIM01000216.1:0-20886 GCF_002241375.1 Vibrio sp. V19_P1S1T109
TTTTTAAAGCTGTAATCTTGCAGCGCGCTGTGGCTCACTTCGGTTTGGCTGTGTTGCGTTAATTGCGACACATAAGGGCTCTCCATCACGCCACCCGCAAGGGCGTTGTAAGGGATAGGCGTTTCTCGCTTTATCAGGCTTTGGCTGTCGTCACTGAAAAAGAGGGTGTGTTTCCCCTCTTCATGAATGAAGTGATACACCAAGCCCTCTTCGGCGGCTAAGCGATGCAAGAAGTCGATATCCGTCTCACGGTACTGCACGCAGAATTCACGCTGCGCACACTCACGTTTCAGCGAGAAGGCGTAGTCGTTAATGCCCATCTCTTGCAGCACGATAGAGAGAATTTCGGGAGCGGTTTTGAGCTGGAAGATGCGGCTATTTTGGCGCAGTGATAACCGCTCTAATGCCGGGACTAAGGTCAGTGAATAAAAGGTGTGATGATGGCCAATATCGCCTTTACTGAACTGGCGCACAATGCCGTGCACGCGCTGCACGACAAGGCCATCACGCAACATCTCAAGCTGAGCGGTTTTGTCCACCAGCTCCAGCGCTGTTAAGCCAGATTGGCGACTGGCCAGTTTTATCTCATAGCGAAAACCGTAGCAATGCAGGCCCGCTTGCGCGCTATCAGACAGCGATTCCACGCCTTGGTATTCACGCACCACCAACGTGTCGTCTGCCAAACCCTCCACGGTGAGCCTAAAACTTAACCTTGCCATCTTTTTACCTTCCACTCTTTTATCGCAAAATGACACTAGTACAGCAAGTGCAGTGCCAGATATTTTTCTTTTATATTCATTAGCTTATAAACAGCTCGATTGACAAAGGCAACAAACTGCCTGATATGAGCAAAAAGTTGCCCTTCAATAACCAATTGTTGCTCAGCTTATTGAGTCTGAGCTTCCTGATTATGTGTCACAGTCAAATGCTCAAACTGCTTGTCGAGCTCGGCCATTTTCCAGCTCAAATTATTAAGCCGCTGCTTCAGAATCATAAACTCCTGTTCAGCCTGTACAACATCACCTTTTTTGAGCAACTCTTCGACATATGCAGCTCTCCCGTAAATAGGTGACAAACTAATAGCGAACTCCTCCAACGATTTGGTTTGTCTTTGCAGTTCGGTTAATTTTCCTTTTTGCGCGAGCAGCGCGATGTTGGCCATCTTGGTTCTCGTTTCACTAAAACGCTCCATAAAGCGCTCAGTTTGTTGCAGAGCTTCACGCTTAGCATCGGCAAACGCTTGATCAACCTCCAGCACCGATTCGGTTTGGGGATAAAGTTGCAATAACGCATCCAACACTTGCTGGGCTTCAACACGAGCCGATTCAAAAGAGCGCGCCATTTTTTGCTCAATCGCCTCTCGGTACAATGGCACAATCTCATTTGACAACCGTTCAAGCTTGGCTGGCGTGTTGGCCTGTTGAAACGCATTGACCTGCTCTGGCGTATGTAAAGCAGGTAACCTTAGGTTGGTTGCATAAGATATTGAGTTGAAAAACGGCAAATAAGTGACGGCCCCATACACCATCACAACACCAAGAACACCGGATATAAAAGCGGCCACATGCGTAACACGTGAGCGCTTTTGATTACGCACCTGCTCAACCTGTTCGGTTTGAGTATGGCGCTTTAGCAGCGAATGATATTGCGTTTCTAAACGATCAATATGTTCAAAAATAGCAAAACCTACTCCTTCGAAATCAACCAAATAGTCCGGCTGTTGCAGCTCTAAAATGGCATGCATGCGCTCACAAAAGCGCTCACAACGGTATAAATCACGCAGTGCTTCATGATTCGGACGCAGATCTTTTAACTCCCGCACTACACGAGCATTAACCCAATCGAGCACTTCCTTGCGCATTTTCGCCGATTTTACGTCCGG
Organism: Vibrio sp. V19_P1S1T109; assembly: GCF_002241375.1. Classification (NCBI taxonomy): domain Bacteria; kingdom Pseudomonadati; phylum Pseudomonadota; class Gammaproteobacteria; order Vibrionales; family Vibrionaceae; genus Vibrio; species Vibrio sp. V19_P1S1T109. Next base: position 1,883 of record NZ_NDIM01000216.1, read on the forward strand.
TTTTGGCAAATTACTTAAGCAGCAGCACAACAGTTCAACACCATTGGCGTATCCCGCTAAGCCCTGCATTTTTAAACAGGCTACGGTGTAATAACCGCACAGCAAAAGGTCAATCCCCGGGCCTTTTGCTAATGTTTCACAAGCAACTTTCACCACAGCCCAGTCTGGACCACCTGATAATGGGTTGTTACGACGATTGATCTCATCTCTCACCTTTTGGTAGGCATCAATGTGACGAACAGCGGCAGCATCATCTATCAAATGAAAACGAGCGTGGTCGATAAATACAATATTGGACATGACTACAGCGTCCTAAGTGAGTTGAGGAACGATGACCAATCGCTCCTCACTATTATTTTAGTAAAGGGTTTTCGAGAGTTTGAATGACTTAAATAACCGCTCGGTGAATGGGTTAATATCTGCCTCTGAATTGAGTCGATAAATCATCTCACCACCGTCAACTGCAAACTTAAAGTCAACCGACGTGGAACTAGCACCCACCACATCACCTTGTTCAAGCAAGCGGAAAAATGCCCACGGACCTTGGATATTAATACTTCGTGGCGACATATTATTTTTAGTCGGCACTAACGTTACTTTAGAGATCGCAGAATCACGCAGCGTATTTGGCCAAATCAACTCGACACTGTCTCTTGGGCCGTGACTATAAGCGAGATATTGACCGTCAACATTCAGCACACTGCGGCGTTTGTTGTTGCTCAAGCGTAGCGGTTCAACCGAGAAACTAACGTCTAAGACCCCTTTGCGGTTAAAGAAAGCTTGCTGAATTTTCTTCGCCTGCTTGAGCTGTTCTAGAACGTCTTTGCGAATAATCGACTGCGCGTTATCGTCATCATTGACCGCAATATTTTCTTCCACAAACATTCTTAGCTGGTTGTTGTAGAAGTTGTCTAATGTGCCGTTGGGCGCAAAAAATGCTTCAAAATCAGAAAGAGAACTGTCTTTGTTGGAAGACTCATTAAATGGATAGCGCCCAGCCAATTTCTCTTCAAAGGTTTTGTAAACATCATCATGCCAACGAACTTCAAGGTGCTTAATCGCTTCTTGTTTGACAACATACCAACTCTCATCCGCCAGTTTAGACACCATTGTATCGAGCGGTTTAGGCAAACCTGATGCAATACGTTTCACCGTGTAAATTGGATCAGCGTTCACTAATTTTACGCGTGCTTTGGTGGCATCCAGCGCAGCCATACCAACATCTGGCGCTTCTTGAATAGATTTGAGGTAATTTTGTAACTCTTCCACCGCCACTAATACTTCATTGATGTACGCTGGCTTATCACCGACTGGCTTGAGCATAGCGTTTAGTTCAGCAAAGGGCGCATCAATCTGCGAAGCAACTTTGTATTTTGGATTTTTTAACAGCTCTTTTTGCGCGGCTTCATCTTTAGGCACACTGGCATACATTTGAGTATTGCTTTCTAAAGTGCGAAGCAAACGCTGCATCGGTTCAATGTTGCCAGTAAAGTTTTCTAATACTGACACCGCGTCATTGATGTCGCTAAAATACTTAACGCTGATTTCATTAAGAGCCGCACGCCAGGTATTGGTGTAGTCCGCCACATACAAGCTGCGGATTTTGTTACGGAGGTCATGCTTATCCGCTTCGCTAAATTGAGCCGATTTGGATTGCCCTAGTACCCAACTGTCGATCAAGGCCAGCTCAGAAACGGATTCTGATTGCGGCATAAAGTAATCTTCAAACCCTTTTTTGGTAAGCATTTGCGGAATATACAGCGAGCTGCTGTTGACCACTCGCTCTTCAAAAACCACATCAAAGACGGGGCCAATCAAGTTGCGTAAATTGATCGAGGGGCCAAGAACCGTTTGTGCATTCAACTTCAAATTACGGTAAACACGTTGATCGTTAGGCATAGAACCAAGATCAGACTGCACTTTCGCCACCACCTGATCATAAGGCTTCATCACCGACTCTGCATTGCGATCACCGCGCGCGCGATCACCCGCTAAATCCGTGTGTAACATGGCGTAGTCTAAATGCCCCAGTAGTTCTTCTTGGATCACGCGTTGCCCAGCGAACTCTTGCTGCCAGTATTTGGAGAAATAATCGAGTACATAATCCTTATAGCGGCCGCTTTTATCTACCATCATGCGATAAACACGCAGCACGGCCAGTTTCTCTTCATCTGTTTTGGCTTGGTTAAGCTGCACAACGACATCAGCCATTAGCAGAGGTAAAAAGCGGTTTTCCAATAGATTCAAATAGGTCGCTTCAACCATTGGACCAATCGTGTGGCCTTGGTACAAACCAAAATCGGAAATGTACTGTGGTTTATCACGGAAGAAGCCAAACTCCAATGTCGCCTCTCGAATTTTATTGAGCGGCACGAGAACATCTTGCTGAGAGGCTAAATAAAGATTAGAGGGGAACTCGTTTTTGTACTCGTTTACTTTCGCTAACACAGCATCAGAGTGCTTCACGTTACTAAGGTAATAACGATGCCAAGTGCCAACTAATAACACAGTTGCAATAGAGCCGGCCACTACTGACAAACCAATCAAGCGCCGTTTTTGCTTCGCAACACGAAAATTATCCGAGGCAAGTCCAGCTTCAGGATAGATAATGTTATTAAACAGTTTTTGTGTGAAATAAACCGTTGAGTTTTTGGCTTGCTGCGCTTTGTTGATCGCATGATCTAGCCCGTAACGACGTGAAGCGGCATCATCAAATGCGTTTGTGGGTACGCCTTGTTGATACACAGAAGTGAAATACGCACCACGCACCAAAGCCGACGTAGAGAACTGATCACTGGCCAATGCATCGTTGAAAAATTGTAATAAGATCTCTTTTAAACCAGAAATTTGACGCGTGAAGCTATAAATAGCATTGCGCTCTTCGAGATCCATAGGTACAGAAACCGCATGCGGCAGTACATCATTAATGCGCTCAACAAACTGACTGTAGTCTTTTGAAAACTCGTTGAGCCAGTTATCCAAGTCATCAATAGAGTCGAGCGAAAAGGTAAAGCCCAGCACATCTTCACGCTGACTGCGCGAGTAATGTTTAAAGAAAGGTTCAAAACCGTGTAATAAATCCAATTTCGTCAATGCAATATAGACAGGTAAACGCGTGGATAACGTCTCCATCAGTTCACGTAAGCGAGCACGTAATAAATTGGCGTAAGCTTTACGCTCGGTTGCAGTTGCGGTTGCTAAGTGAGAAACGTCTAACGCTAAAACAATACCGTTGAGTGGACGACGGCTACGCGTTCTCTCCAACCAATTAACAAAATGAAGCCACAAACGGCGCTCCATCGCACCATCGTTATCATTGCTATGGTTACCTTGTGTCAGTAGCTCTCCATCTGGATCAATCAATACCGATTCATCGCCAATCCACCAATCAAACGAATACGGGTTTTCACTTTTTTGACCCGAGGCTCGCATTACCGAAGAAAAAACAAAGTTTTGCCCAGAGCGGTTGATGAGGCTGGTTTTACCGGCATTTTCCAAACCGAGCACTAAATACCATGGCAACGCATAAAGATAATTACGTTTATTGAGGTTCTCTTTCATGCTGACCATCACTTGGTTCAGCTCAACCTCTTGGCGCTCTTCATAGGCTTTAATTGGATCTTGGCGAAGCTGATCTTCACGCTTTTGCTCGGCTTTAAAACCTTGCAATTTTCGCCACTGCCAAACACCCCAAACGGCCAATGCACCTAAAGTGAACAAGCTACTTGCCACTGCGCGAGCGGTTATCGATTCAAGTGGCTTATTACCCGCGATCTCTAGCCAAGGGCCTGCCCACCAAATCGCAACATTCAATAGAATGAATGTGCTAAATAGCAAAATAGGCATCGCCGCGGCAATGCCCGGTGTTAACTTTCTTGCGATCCCAACAATAAATTTCCACATGGGTTTGTGTCCTTCGTTTACTCTGACGTTGTGTATTGTTCTAATTGCTCAACTAATGAGGGTTCCCAATCGGTAACGCTCATGGTGCTAACCTGAGCATGTAACGTTTGGTACTGTTCTTTCGCCATCGCATCTAAATTATTGCTATTTAACAAATCAGCCGATAATAACCGCCAATAGAATTTATCCCTTGGCTCACTGGCGCTGACCAGACCATCGTTGAGCATAGAGAGCGCCACCGCAATGCCTCCCTCTTTCGCTAAGCTAAACGCCTCTTTGCGTTTGTCTTGCCAATCACCTGCTACTTGGCCTTGGGCGCTCCTTTGCTGCTGGCTGAGTAGCCACTCTTTTACGCTCGCATTGACAAAAGGCTCGCCTCCTTTGAATTTCAACTCGAGCAGCGCAGGTAGACGTGCCACAAACTGCTGGCTTTCACTCAAAATGGCTTCACTCCACGCCTTTTGGCCTAAGCTTTGCGCGATTTGATAGCTCATCATCTGCCCTTCAAACCAGTAAGGTGCCATGGTCAAACTCTGCTCTACCTTGCGCCATAAGGCTAAATCTGGGCTACGCATTTGGTCGTGATACTCTTTGATTCGTTCTTGCGCCATCGCCCGTAACAGTGTTTCACCGCTGACGTCGTGCTCAGGTAATGAGGTAATACTTGACCACACGGCAAAACGCCTGACTCGTATTGCCAAGGCAATGCCGAACTCTTGTTCAGACAAAAACTCAGCTACCTTTAGTAAGGTCTGCTTAGTAGCTTTGTCACTTGAACTGTCGACTGAGATGGCGCTCTGGGTGGTGGTTTTACGTTCAACCGCCGGAGTCTCTTGCACATGTTGAGTCGCTTGCTCACGTTCTGTTGCACGGCGCAGTTGGGCTTGAACTTTAGCCACTAGACTTTCAACGCTTTCAGACATCAGTCCGGCTTGAGTAGTCGCTTGCTGTAGCGCGTCGATCGCGGTGTTTAACTCATCACGATCTGGTCCATCAAATTGTGCGAAATCTAACTTGTCGATGACTAAGGCTAACCGCTGCACAATCTGGCTGAAGAATTTGCGACGTGGCAAACTGCCTCTTTTGCCTGGCGCAGGGAAGCAATCTTCCCAGTAAAGGGACATGAAATCGCTCAGCAGCTGCAGCGACGTGGTGAAACGTAGCGGTGTGACTTGGTTATGCAAACACTGCAACAAGTAGATCAATAATTTGAGATCTTTACTTTTTTCGCTGAGCAGTTTGAGCGTACTGTGTTCGACTTCATCCCATTGCACACTAGCGTGGGAGAGTGACCCCACTTTCATCATTTGATCTTCAACAAAATCAAACAGCGGATCATCAATCAGCCGCTCACCCACAGGGTTATCGGCTTGAATAGGCTGAGTAATACAGCGGCGATAATCGGTTAACTCCATTGGAACTCCTTACCAACCACAGCGTGTTTTTAGTGCCGTTAATGATTGCGAAAGCTCGCTCGCATCAAACTGCAATCCATCAACAAAAGGAGAGTTTGAACGCAGCACAAGGCGATTTTCTCGCGCCATCGCTTTCATCATCTCAATCGCTGGCATGCCTCTGCCTGAGGAAAAGAGCAAACCTAAATCGTCACTACGCCAAGATTGTGCCTGCATATTAGCAATCGACACTTGGATGCGAGGGTCATCAATCGCGCTAGGAAACGCCAATTCCACTCGACTCAAATTGTCGATACAGCTCATCAGCAGCACAGGTTTAGCGTTATCGTCAAACTTTGTATTTTGATTTAACGCAACCAAAGTAATCCACGCATTCCCTTTATCATCGTCGCCCTCAACGGTTAAGTGACTTGCTTCCCCGTCTTGATACTGGCTGATGCTATCAAAGGCGCGTTGCCAAGATAGCGGCGCATTGGGCGTTGCCGCTTGAGGCATCACCACGTCAGAAGGCGTTTTAAACAGGTGGTCAAAACAGCTCAATCGCTCTAACCGAGATGTGATCGTAGTGCATTGCTCTGCTTGTGCTATAGCGTCATTTTCCGCATTCGCCATGGGGAAATACAGCGTCATAGAGAGGCAAACTGTGAGCCTAAACAACCGTTTATTCATGGTGTTTTAATCTCCAATTTTTGGCATTTATAGGCCAAGGTCCGCTTGGGAATACCGAGGCTTTGGGCCGCTTTGGCCCTATCACCAGCAAAGTATTGGAGGCGCTCACGGATAATACGAGACTCAAATTCATTCACCGCTTGTTTTAAATCATCCACCACTCGGCTGACACCGGGCTCAGCTTTAGCGACCTTATGCCCATGTCGTTCAGTCTCTGGCTGCTGATCGGCTTTAGTGTATGCTAAACGTTGTGTAAAGCAGGACTCCTCCACCTGTGTGCCATCCAGTGTTTGCGCACAACCAAATTCAATAAGGTGCTTGAGTTCACGCACGTTACCGGGAAAGTCATAACGTTTTAGGCAATCGATCGCTTTATAGTGCACACCCCGAATGTTGGTTGCATGCTGCTGATTAAAGCTGCGCACAAAATGTTGGCTAAGCCGTTCAATGTCATCCATCCTTGCCGCAAGGCGTGGCAAAGTGATCGGGTACTGAAATAAGCGGTAATAAAGATCCTGACGAAACGATTTATTACGCACTTGTTCGAGGAGATTGACATGCGTTGCTGAAACCAAACGAAAATCAGAAGATTGTTCGTTTTTACCGCCAATCGGCCGAAAAGATCGAGATTCCAACACCCGCAGTAATTTGGCTTGCAGGCTCAAGGGCATATCACCGATTTCATCCAAAAACAGGGTTCCGCCATCAGCTTGCGCGATCAACCCTTGTTTATCGCTATCCGCGCCGGAAAACGCCCCTTTGCAGTAGCCGAACAGTTCACTTTCCAATAAGTTTTCAGGGATAGCCGCGCAGTTAATAGCAACAAATGGCGCTTGTTTACGGGGCGAGAGTTGGTGCACCGCTTGCGCGACCAACTCTTTACCTGTCCCTGTTTCACCTTGCACCATCACTGAAAGCTGTGATGGCGCGGCGTTGATGATCTGCTCTCTTAATTTTCTCATCGCCAAACTGTTACCGATTAAGGTTTCAGAGAGGCTCGCAATTAATGAGCGACGAGCGTTGTCTCGCTGGACGTCAGACAAGGATTCCGATAAGTTTTGTCGATTTTGTTCTTCCCGTTGCATCTCATTAAGCAACGACCACTGATGGCAAAAAACATCCACATACTTGATAAAATCTGGCTGCTCAAATAGGCCTTCCAAGGTATGGGTTTCACCAATCAACAGCAAAATAGACTGAACTTGTGTATCCCCATTCGGTAACGGGTGTACAACCACGCTATCTAACATGCCGACCCGGCTAGTGAGTTGACTAAACAGGCGATTAGATTGCCAAAAAACCAATTCATCAGCGGTTAAGTGCATCGATTTGGCTGATTGCAATACATGGGCAAACGGACAATCAAAATCGGTGACCGACCAGCTTAAATTCAGCGGGTTATCCTGTGGCACTAAGGTACGGCCGTCTGAACTGGGAACCAGTAACGAGCAAGTATCGAGCCTTAGCTCTCGGCGCAGCGTTTCTACAAACAATGCGGCCAATTGGCTAGGCTTTCTCGCGACAACAAGCTCGGTTGCGTAAGCTAACCAGTGACTCATGATCACTCAACCTCTCCAATAAACTCACCCTCTTCCGCCGCTAAATAGATGCGTTGCACTGGTTGTTTATCAGCCAATTTATTTAACAAAGCTAATGAAATCGGTGGTAGTAATTGACCTTCGATGATCGCTTCCAGCATACGAGCCCCATTTTCAGAGCGCGTGGCACGGCTTAAGATCTCTTCGATCAAGCTATCTTCAATCACCACGTCAGCGGCATAACGCTGTTTAAAGAGCTGCTCAAGGCGGGTTAACTTGCCACGCACAATCTGCTCTAGCACTTCTTTGCTGAGCGGTAGATACGGAATAATCTCCATACGAGCCAGTAAGGCGGGTTTGAAGAAAGCCGCAAGTTCTGGGTAAAGCTGCTCATCAAGCAACTGAGGCTGCTGCGCGTAATCGACTATGGTTTGGTAACCTAAATTCGAGGTGAGGAAGAAGACGATGTTTTGGCAGTCGATCACTCGACCTTCACCATCGGCCAGCTCACCTTTATCAAAGGCTTGGTAGAAAATATTGAGTACTTCTGGGTGCGCTTTTTCAACTTCGTCTAACAGCACCACAGAGTACGGCATTTTACGAATCGCTTCGGTAAGAATGCCACCCTCACCATAACCAACATAACCCGGAGGCGAACCAATCAGGCGTGAAACGGTATGCTTTTCTTGATATTCCGACATGTTGATAGTGGTTAAAAATTGTTTACCACCATAAAGTTGTTGCGCCAGTTGGACTACCGTTTCGGTTTTACCAACGCCACTTGGACCCACGAGTAGGAAGGAACCTTTTGGACGCCCCGGACGGCGCAAATCCGCGCGCGCCGTTAATAAGTTACGGTGAACACGCTCAATCGCAGTATCTTGCCCTTTGATTGCCTCACCTAAAATAGCCGTTAGGTGGGTGATTTTATGCAGCTCATCGCTGTTCATTTGGTCAACGGGCACGCCCGTCCAGTCCGCAATCACTTCCGCGATTTGCTGAGCATCGACTTGTGGATGCATGAGGCGATCATTATGAGGGATCTCTTCTAAAGCTCGATATTGCGCCTGCAATTGAACAAGTAACTCATCGCGCTCAACTTGGGTCTGCTCACCATGATCCTCAGCGCCATCTAAGAGCTGATCGCGTAGGGTAATAATGCGCTCAATGATCGCTTTTTGCTCTTGCCAGCTTTGAGTCAAGGTCGCTTTTTCAGCTTCATCGGCCACTTCTTGGCTACATAGCTCATCCAAGCGATGCGAATCAACCACTTGACCTAAATATTGAGCACGCTCAAGCATATCAATTTCAAGTTGACGTTGATGGCAAGCGGTCTCTAGTTGCGCTAAGCGCTTCGGCGGTGTGGTGATATTAATTGCAATACGCGCGCAAGCAGTATCCAACACATCAATCGCTTTATCCGGCAGTTGTCTACCTGAAATGTAACGCGCTGAAAGCTCGGCGGCGGCTTTCAATGCATCATCAGTAATCAATACGTTATGGGCTTTTTCGTAAACACGATTCAAGCCACGTAGAATATCTACTGCTTGGCTGATGCTCGGCTCTTCTAATTTCACTAACTGGAAACGACGAGTCAGCGCAGGATCTTTTTCAAAATACTTTTTGTACTCTTTCCATGTGGTGGCTGCGACAGTACTGAGCTCGCCTCGCGCAAGAGCCGGCTTGAGCAAGTTGGCCGCATCACTACCACCCTCTTGGTTGCCAGAACCAATTAAAGTGTGCGCTTCATCGATAAACAAAATGATCGGTTTAGGCGAGGTTTTGATCGCGTCAATCACGCCTTTAAGACGTTTTTCAAATTCACCTTTGACTGAAGCACCCGCTTGCAACAAGCCTAGATCGAGTGAGCACAACTCTACATTTTGCAGCTGTGTCGGCACATTGCCCGCAACGACGCGCAATGCAAGTCCTTCAATCATAGCGCTTTTACCGACACCAGCATCTCCCACAACGATAGGGTTGTTTTTACGACGACGACACAAAATGTCGATCATCAAGTTGAGTTCGTTTTCACGACACAATACTGGGTCAAGTTCGCCGTTACGCGCTTGCGCCGTGACATTGGTGCAGTATTTATGCAGTGGCGAAGATGACGCTGCATCCAGCGCGGCAGGAGCTTGAGAACCCGCTTTGCTTTTTTCAACCGCCGACTCGGAAGAGTCTTGCAACAGCGTATCAAACCCTTTGTTTAGGCTCTCTTTGTTGATGTGTTCAAAAAGACGGATTAGTTTAAGTGGTAGGTAACGATCAGCGCGCATCAACGCGGCTAAAAACACCACACCTGAACGAAGCTGATTCTGATTCAGCTCAGTGGTAGAAAGCAACCAAGCTTCCTGCAATAGCTCAACCAACAGTGGCGAGAATGCTGGATAGGTATCTAACACTTGTTCACGAGCGTAACTTGCACTGATGGCTTGTTTTACGGTTTCCACATCTAAGTTAGCGTGCTTAGCTATCACACGCACATCCGACAGTGGGTTCTCTAGCAACACATGTAAGAAGTGCTCATAGGTCACTTCTGGGTGCTGACGTTCAATACATAATGAAGCGGCTTGCTCTAGGGCTAGCTTACTCTGTTCATTGAGTTTTGAAATTAATGTGGGTAATTCAATACGGATCACTACAATCACCTAGCCTTTTATAATTAGAGTATTTGGTTCAATTGGTTTAATACGTCTGCCGATTGGCTGTGCAGTAAATAGGAATAGCCTAAAAACACACCGACCCAAATAATGACAAAACCAAGCAGTACTGACCAAACCGGTAACTGCCTGCTTAACTTATATTTTGATTTCACCACATGGTCGGTGGCGGAGGTCAGTTCCTTCGGCTCGTTTTCATCCAACGAACTGACGGTGTCATGTAAACGACTGATCACCTTTTCACGCTCGTTGTGGCCGCTTTCCATCACACGGTATTTACCTTCAAAACCTAACACTAGGCATTGATAGATAAACTCTAGCAACGCGCGATAACGTTTAGGTTCACCTTCCAAGCGACTTAAGATGGTAAACACTTTTTCGCCGCCCCAAGTCTCACTGTGGAAACGAGACAGCATAGAATGTTCAGCCCACACACTGGATGCACCCCACTCGGTTCCCATGACCGCTTCATCCAAAAACGCACACAGAATGTAGCGATAAGCCATCAAAATCGCATGCTCAAACCCTTGCTCGGCAAGCTCGATTTCAATCGCTTTAATCTCTTCCACCGTCTGTTTGTAGATCTGCTCAATGTTGTCGCACTCTGACAAGCTGCGTACCCGCAGCGACAAACCAAACAGAGGGGTAGCAGCATCAATCAAAACATTAGGGTTATCACCACGCAGTTGAAACCAGTAATCTTGGTCGTGGTTGATCTGCTCGACGCTGTCAAAAAGCAGACCGCTGTATTGGGTGTTTTTTTTATCAATTGCCATCATCAGCTCCTAATCGCCCAGAATTGCAGGTCAAGATCTTCAAACGCACCCGCGACATGGAAAGCAAAACCACTTGAGCGACCTAACATCGACCATGCTGAGCTGGTTTTATCCAATTGGTAATAGGTATAACCGGCGTGGTAAGGCAACTGCCTTGGTGCCACTGGTAACGGTGTAATTGGAATGCCCGGTAATTGCAGTGAAATGAGCTCGCGGATTTTCTCCACTGACGATACTTTGGTCTGCTGAGTAAAGAGACGACGCAGTTCATCTAATGGCATGCGTGCTTTCACCGCGATGATGAATTCTGCGCTTTCAACCAGTTGAGGGTCGTGGATTGGGGCAACCATCAGGCCGTACTTACGTTTATCCAACTGAATCGAGACCGCTCTAGGCTCAAGCACGATACTTAGGCTCTGTCTTAAGTTGCGGATCAGCGGCCCAAAAGAGTGGGTCGGCATTTCATGGTTGTAGCTCGGGATGCTCGGTGGTAAACGACTTTCATCGGTAAATGTAGCCAATTCTCCACATACGCATGACAGGCACTCAAATAAACGTTCCGGGTGCAAACTGCGTAGCTCTGCCAAGTGTTGCATCTGGGGTTGTAAGCGATTCAGGGCTTGCAACAGCATAAAATCAGACACATCCGCGACCCCGCCTTGAGAGGGAGAGCTGATACGTTGAGCAATGTTTTTGGCACGTTCGCGCATTAACCCGGATATTTCGTTAATAAAACGGTGCAAAGCCGCATTGCTCGCAACATTAAGATGGCACGGAATAAAGTCCGGATCGAGTACGACACTGCCATCAGGACGTTTTTCTAAAATACGAGCGATCGCGATTGAGGCATAAGAGCTTCTGTCTTCTTTTTCAAGCATCAACTGCACACGAACAGGTGAGACATCTAGCGTCGTGGTGTCACCGCGCACGGTATGTACGTCGCGCACTTCTAAACGATTGCTTAAGTAACGCCCGGTTCCACGCTCCTCAGGCCAGTTAATCTCCATTAACGATTCACTGCGAAGTGGCACTGCTAAATAGACCAACTGGTTTGCAAGCGAAGCATCGGCAATCTCAAGCGCATCGGGCAGCACATCTTCCTGAGGAATACGGAAAACGGTTCCATCAGGCATAATGCCTACCGCACGTTCGATCGCGATACGACCAAAAGAGAGATATTCAGGGTTAAGTGATAACTCTGATACTCCGTAAAGGTAGCCACTGACTGATGAGATGCGTTCATCAATATGATATTCAAAATAGCGTTGCTGCTGCTGGAAATGCTGCGGTTTAATGAATAGACCTTCATTCCAAATGACACGATTACGCGCAAACATCTTGTTATTCCACCCTTTCCAGTTTTACATCGTAGTCTTTGAAATACATCAAAAGATGATATTCCCTACCTTTGTTAAGCACTTTGACGGCCTTTTTCCATTCACTCAGCTCAGGTTCAGCAAAATGCGCCATGACCCCAATGTAGTTCGTGCCTTCATCAATCTCGAACGCGTTCACAAACTTAAACTGGCCTGGTGTCATTACATAATCGTAATTGGCGATAAAATTGCTGCGTAACGCTTTTTTGTAGTCTGCTTTTACTTGGTCATAATCGGCAGACATAAACATCGAATCATCTTTGAGCTCAAACACTTGAACCTCTATCGGCGACGCTTCACCCCAAATATTAGGGTTAGTACCTTCATCACTAACGAGACTGAACGTTACCTTGGTCGGCTGTGTGGCTGGCTCATACTTTTCTGATGAGCTACAGGCGGTTAATACCGTCAGTAGCATCAGCAGGACAAAAGACCGCTTGTTCACCGTTATAGCTCCAGCTGTTTTTCACGAATTTTCTTGTCGTAAGACTGCTCGAAAATTTCCCAAAACAGTTTCTCAAATCCTTTTTGGCGATTAGAAGTGAGCTCTTGGTAGTAGTGGCAATACATCTCCCACGCCCAAGCATCTGAAGAGTTACTCTGTGCATCACTATTGCGCTTGTAGTGTTGGAAACGGCGCAGTAGCACTTGAGGAGAAAAGGCATTAAGAATCTGATTTAGGGCTTCGCTAGTGGCGTGCTGCATTGCTTCGTTATGGTCGCGCACATTTTTTAGGCTTTCGGCAATCGCCGCTGGGGCAGACAAGTGCACCACACTTTTATCAGCATCATACAGAGTACGAATGGTTTCTTCGTATGATAGCCCCAAGCGAAGTGGGTTATCTTCAATCGGTTGCAAGTTACGATTCATCATACCAAAACGCCCTTCACTCACTTGCTGGTGAAGCTCAAGCAAACCTTGCACACAAGCTTGCAACGATTGCCCAAGCTCTTCTGAAAGCATGTGCATTTTCGCCATATCGTGGCTATTGCCAACGTCAACACCTAGCCCGGTGAGCATGGGGCCGGTCAATAAGTGTGATGCATTGTTTGACGAGCTGTTGTGTTGCTCGGAGTGAGGGTGGTAGCTTCTCGCCACTTCTTCCTCAAGTAGATCTAATACTTTATCGTCCATCGCTAAGCCCTCAGGTACGTTGTAAATGCTGTTATTAATGTTCAAATGAGTCGGTGGTTGCGCAGTCTCATGGTGCTCAACAGCCGGAATAGGTGGTAAATCGGTGGAGGTTTTGCCAAAACCGAGAATTTTCTTTAATCGAATCGATGACGTCATCTCATACTCGCTGTCAGCTTGAGGCGTAAACTGCAGTTGCGACTGCTGGCTATCGTATTCTGGCACTAATGAATGTTGTGCTTGTGCGAGTGGTTTTTCCGTCTCTTCAAGCAACGACTCTTCTTGTTTAATGCCTTGCAATAAATCATCTAAAGCGGCGATAGGGTCCATTGAACTCGGCTCTGGTTCATCCTCGTCGCGGCTGATATCATCCAATGGACCATCTTTGAGTAGATCGAGCCCCTCTTTAGCAAACAGCTGATCCAAAGAGCCATTAATCAGAGAATCATCTTCACCCACTTGACCAAAAATGACACGAATTTGGTAAGGTCCAATGGCCACTTCATCTTTATGCTCCAACTTAGCCGAGGCACCTTGCCCTAACGGCTTATGGGAACCATTAACATAGGTATTACCAACCAGATCTTGAATGCAAAACGCACCATCAATCACACGGATGGCACAGTGATGATTTTGAATTTTCCCTTTACCGTCACGAAGCTGCCAATGCGCATCACTTGCAGAGCCAATCACACCGCCTTGCACATTAAACATCGCTTGTGCGGATAATCCTGATTCCAGTAGTTGCACATTCGTCACTACCATTGAAAGCGTTTGCTTCTTCTGCATATCGCTATTGCCTTACTTGTATAAGCACGCTTTTGTCCGCCAAATCGCGCCCTAAAAATGATGACCAACCCAAAGCCACACCACTGTCATGGCATAAACTCATCACCGGAGCCTCGCTCTCGTGCATGGTCAGCTCAAGGTCGTAAGCCATCTGCTCTCGTAAAATAAACTCCACCAACTTACACAGCGGTTGATGTTCTTTGCCTGATGGCAAAAAATCGGCAAATCGTTCTCGAGTTAAGTTTTTGATACAGATAACAAACTTACCGTTACAGTCCATAACTGACTCACCCAACATGCTGTTGATCCCAAGCTCACCATTCTGCTTACCTAAGCAAAACTGCTGATAAGGCTCTATCCGGACTTTACGTCGAACCCACTGGCGAATACTGACTTCTTGTAGATCAAAGCAGTGCGCGATGATGCCAGACACCACTTGCGGTGAACGACTTCGGCCAGCCAAAGTGCCCGCATAAGCCAGCATCTTGCACCAATTTATCGGTGTTTCGCCGCGCAAGTCCGCATCACCCAAACCGACTAAAGCAAACAGCTGTGATGAAAATTGATCCTGCGCACCCGCTTGAAAACGGACGTAATAGCGATACTTTCGCCATACGCGATACACAAGGTTAATCAACCGGTTATTGAAAAAATCTAAAAAGGGCCGCTTGAAACCACCGGGATCTTCTTCGACCAATTGCTGCAAAATAAAACCAGGCAACGGTGACTGCGCCCCAGTTAATCCAAAAAAATTGGTTTGTAAGATCAGGCGCTCATCCGCGAACTCACGTAAATCCGTTACGTCTGCTGGTGCAAAGCCTAAACTTGGGTTGGCACTGAATACCAACTGGCATGTCCGCTCCCAATCTTCTGATTCAGGATTAAACGCATTAAGTTTTTGCAGCAGTTCCACCAACTGGTAGAAGTTGTACGTTCGTACATCGCTTGGTAAACCCAGTAGAGGCTCCGGCACAGCCGCCGCAGCCATCTCTAGATCAATGGCTGCATTCCTGTCTGTGTTCCCCATGTGTACTTCTCTTGATTGGACGAGTTAATAACGATCAGCTCATGAAACGAATTGATGCTGGCATAGAGGGCAAAAAAGTGGCTAAGCACTGTGCCAAAGAGGTAAAGCTCCCCTTCTGAACCAAAACAGTTTTGATCAATATGAATCGTCGATTGCAGGCCTCGCACTGGCAAACCGCGCAATATTTTATCCACGGGTTGCGACTCAATTTTTTGGATCCCTTCAAGACGCAAACGCGCAACACGCTCCGCTTGGCGATCCACCAAGGCTCTGAAATCGTAAGCTCGCAACACACTGCTTAAGGCATCTTTGGACAGCAGCGATAAATAATTCAGCGATAAGTTAGAAATCAATACCCACAATAGACTGCCATCCAGTACTGGGCGCAGAGATTGTGAAGGCACGGTAATATTGCTGAAAGTGGCAAAGGGGGGCGAGCTGTCTGTCGGCTCACAAATGTCACCGACACCGAGTTCGAGCGGTAATAAGCGATTGGTGCAGGTGAGTTTGAGCGAGATGGCTTCATCGACATGCATGGATTGCGTTTCATCTCCGCGAATGAAAGAGATGAAATTATCAAATCCATCGCCACGGATACTGTCTCTCACTCGTGTGCGGTAGTAGAGCGCTTCACGATTTCGAACTCGCTCCACTTCATGCTGAAAACTTTCAAATGCTGAATAGACACGTTTTTCACCCCGAATTCGTTGGCTGGCTTGAGTTTTGTCTTGCCAACCGAACACGCCGTCAACGCTGAACACTTCATAGTGAGAAGGGTAACGACTAGAGGGAATAATGCGATACTCTGAACGCTTACCCGTTAAATCGATCGGATCGGCATCATGTTCAAACAAATTAATGACAGGGGTGCAGTACAACTGGAAATTATCCTGACGCACTCGAACGTCCGCTGGCAAGGTTTTCGAAAAACTGATTTTCAGTTTGAACGCACCATGCACTGATTTCGGCACTACGCTAGCCAGACGGGTAATGTCAACAAAATGAAATGCTTCAGGAAACGACAAGTATTCCTGCAAAACGCGATAACCTTCATACACATTGGAAGGATAGGGCAAAAGCGACTGCTCGCTATCAAACCCGACCGTTTGGAAGCTATTACGCGGCAGCGTAAATTCTACCCCCGCGACTTCAACAGAAATCTTATCGAGGTAGTGGTTGAGCCATAAATAGAGCATTTGTGAGCTGTATTTATCACCACCTAAGTAAAAGCGCAGATCATCAAGATGCGCATCACCGACGCTTATCTCACCCAACATATTAAGCGACACTTCGATGATGGTCGCTTCTCTAGTATGTTGCGCAGTGACGTCAGTACATTTCAGTGGGTAAATCTGCACGTCACGACAGGTTCTAAAGTGACATTTGGTGCCGAAAACAGGCTTGCTATCGAGCTGAGTGCCACGAGCGATTTGCTGCTTATCACTGACACTTTTATCCGGTGTGAACGAGACAATACTCATGCTTGGCACAGGACGTAAGTAGTTTGGCCATAGCATGTTGATGATGGAGTGCGTTAGCTCAGGAAATTCATCTTCAACTTTTTCGCGCAAGCGAGCGGTGAGAAAGGCGAATCCTTCCAATAAACGCTCGACATCAGGATCCGTCGTTTTACCGTGTAAAAAGCGAGAGAGTTGAGGATGAATTTCAGTGAAATGCTTTCCTTGTTCTTTAAGGAAAGCAAGCTCTTCTCTGAAGTACTTATCTTGAGCCATAATTTTCTAATACACTCGGTACTTTCGGTTTTGATCCAGTAGCAGGTTGAACTGCACTTTCTCATGTAACGCATCACTGTTTATTTCGGCCACAATATGGAAGCGCAGCATCAAAGGGCTAAACACGTCCGACTCGGATCGAATCACAATATTTCGTAAACGGGGCTCATACACATCTAAGCAGCTTTGTATCGCAAGCTTAATCCGCAGCGATAAGTCTAAGGTTTCTAACGTTGCATCGTTAAAATCCACTAAACCTAACGTTGGAGCACTTTGTGCCTCACCCATGCGAGTATTCAAAATATTGGAAACATTGCGTTTGATTGATTGGAGCACATCCCATGCATTTGGCCCTTGGGTCAAAGACATAGGCTTGGTGCCAGCTTCTAAACGTTCAAAGAAGCCGACACCAAATGCACTCTCTTCAGGTGCAATATAAGTCATGGTTATGCTTGATCTAATCGACCAACCAATGACAATTCAAAGTTCGCGCCCATGTACTTAAAGTGAGGACGAACAGAGAGAGAGACCTGATACCAACCTGGTTCACCTTCAACATCCATGACTTCGATTTTTGCAGCACGAAGAGGACGACGGCTACGTACGTCTGCTGGTGGATTTTCTTGGTCAGCCACGTACTGTTTGATCCAACCATTAAGCTCGCGTTCAAGATCTTGACGCTCTTTCCAAGCACCAATTTGCTCACGCTGTAGCACTTTGACGTAGTGTGCAAGGCGATTGATGATCATCATATATGGCAGTTGCGTACCCAACTTGTAGTTGGTTTCCGCTTCTTTGCCTTCTTTGGTATTCGGGAATATTTTTGGCTTTTGGATCGAGTTTGCAGAGAAGAATGCGGCGTTATCACTGCCTTTACGCATGGTTAAAGCAATGAAACCTTCTTCTGCTAATTCAAACTCTTTACGGTCAGTCACCAACACTTCAGTTGGGATCTTACTTTGCAGTGCACCCATTGATTCAAACACGTGCACTGGCAGATCTTCAACCGCACCGCCACTTTGTGGGCCAATGATGTTTGGACACCAACGGTACTTGGCAAAGCTATCGGTTAAACGAGTAGCGAAAGCAAACGCGGTGTTACCCCATAGATAGTGTTCGTGTGAAGCGCTGACACTTTCAACATAATTAAATGATTTAATTGGGTTTTCTGTTGGATCATAAGGTACGCGCAACAAGAAACGAGGCGCAGTCAAGCCAAGGTAACGCGCATCTTCTGATTCACGTAGAGAACGCCATTTAGTGTATTTAGGGCTTTCAAATGTTGACTTAAGATCCTTGATATTTGGTAGCTCTTCAAAAGAATCGATACCAAAAAACTCAGGGCCTACACTAGAAATGAATGGAGCATGAGCCATCGCACCAAGTGCACCCATGTATTGCAGTAGCTTCATGTCAGGGGTTGATGGCGTGAAAGCAAAGTTACCGATGATAGCGCCAGTCGGCTCACCACCAAATTGGCCATAACCAGAAGAATAAACGTGCTTATAAAGACCGGATTGCGTCGTTTCTGGTGCAAATTCAAAGTCTTCAAGCAACTCGCCTTTCGTTACATGCAACAAATCGACCTTGTTGTTTTCACGAAAATCGGTACGGTCAATAAACAGTTTCAAACCACGCCATGACGATTCCATCTGCTGGAAACGCTCTTCGTGCAAAATCTCATCCATTTGAGCACTGATTTTCTTATCAAGCTCAACCAGCATTTGATCAACGAGTGATTTGTTAACCGGCTCTTCCGTTTGATTCGAACCGATGAGATTCTCAATAAACGCAGCAACCCCTTTCTTCGCAACATCATACCCTTCTTCAGTCGGTGCAATGCGCGTTTGTGCCATGATTTCATCAAGTAAACTGCCTTGGGTGGCACTTTGTCTCTCTAAGACGGCTTCAGTAGTAGACATCAATTTCGTTCCTAAATTTGATTAAATAAAAAGTTGGGTTGATCAAGCCTTATGCTTGAGGC
>NZ_NDIM01000376.1:0-20712 GCF_002241375.1 Vibrio sp. V19_P1S1T109
ATCAATCTCCATATACTTCCATCTATCGAAACGAAGCCAAAAAATCAAAGGTATTAGGAGCGAATTATGAAAATGAATCACGTCGGTATTATGGTTGGCGATATGGATAAAGCTGTTGAGTTCTACACTCAGGCTTTAGGTTTAAAAATCGTTATGAATAATACACAAGTTATTGAAGAGCGAGAGTCAGCGATTGGCCGCATGTGTATTGCTGTTTTTGGTGAGGGTTTCAAAGGTTTCAATATTGCACATCTAGTAACAACTGATGGTATTGGTGTTGAATTGTTTGAAATGAAAGAGCGCGAAGAGCGTCACGAAGTAGACTTCTCTCGCCTTGGTATCTTCCACTTCTGTCTACAAACCGACGACTTTGAAGGCGCGATTAAGCGCATTGAACAATATGGCGGTAAAGCGCGTATGGATATCATGCGTTACCATCCAGAAGATGATAACAAGCTCGCTAAAATGGTTTATCTAGAAGACCCATTTGGCAACCTATTTGAGCTTTACTCGCACTCATACGAAGAAACTTATGCCTCTGATTACGAATAGTCGATCTGTGATGCATTAATAAAATTTCAAGGGCAGGTAGCACAACCAGCCCTTTTTAGTTTCTATTGCAAGGTCAGCTATGAAGCTTTAATGCCAATATCATCTGCTTATGTGAGGTTCAATCAAGTCAAACAACCTTAAAAGAGTGATCAATAACATCAATGACTTGCTCATAACGCCTAGCAAGAGGTGAGTTAAGTTTGCTAACCAAGTAAACAGGTTCTTGTATATCTTCGGTAATGTTGAATATTTTTAGCTGCTCTTTATCCGCGAACAAGTTAACGCACCATCGAGGAACCACTGTAAAACCAATCCCTTTAGCTATAGGAACTAATATTTGGTGCACTTGGTTAATATAGCTTTGCGTCGAAACATCCTCCAAATCGACTAGACGAAGCAAATCATTATTCGCTTGATTGACATATGTTTGGAAGTAGTGAGCGAAATCTGGATGACGAACGACTCCCAATTCTATTAACAAGTCATTTATAGGCAAGCTTTCGTCTGCGGACAGTGGCAATACAAGAGCAAGACACTCCGCACCAACAATACGGCTCGCGAAATATTTAGGGTTAGGTTCTTTTGTCACTAGACCTATATCCAGTTTCCCCTGCAATATCTGCTCAAATATACGATGGTTTGGCGTTGCTTCTAACTCAATGGATAAGCCTGGATAGCTCACTTGCAAAGAAAGTAATTGTGAATAAATCAGCCACGCGAAAGTCCCCGAACAGCCTATAGTACAGCGACCACGGAAAGGTTCGTCGTGTGCTAGATTCTGTAATAACTCAAACTCTTCTTCAAAGTGTTTGACAGCATAATCGTAAACTTTACGCCCATAGATTGTTAACTCAAATTTCTTGTTAAATCTCTTTATCAAAGGATAACCGCAAGCAGCTTCTAGTTTATTTATGTGCTGGCTTACCCCAGGTTGCGTCATATGGAGTAACTCAGCCGTTTTAGTAAAGTGCCCAATATCGACTAATGTTTTAAAAGTGTTTAACCAAATAGGATTGAGCATAGTCATAAACCAATAGTTATTAATAAATCAACTTTCAATAATAATTGATTATAAATGAATCAGCATGTCTTTGGACAAAATGTATGTTTCAGATTGCAATATGATAAAACATCATTGCATTAGCTTTTGAAACGAAGAAATCAGGAGTGTACGGATAAAGTTTGTCAGCGACAAAAAGGGTGGAGGCCCCAGCCACATCCCGGCACACACGTCGCCTGCTGCGGCTGCTCCCTTCCGGGCCTGACCGAGTTCACAAGTTAGTGTTGCGGGAGGACCAGAGCCTCCATTGATTTGTTTTCTTGGCTTGCTAGCCAAAGAGTGCGGCGATTATCAAGCATCATAGTAATGATTGCAAGCCGAAATCCCAATGGATGGAAGCTTTTTGTTTTAAGTGAACACCATTTGAACAAATCTTCTGTTTTCTCTTCTACTCAATAAAATAGGTGAACTATTTTAGCTCTTGTTTGAACTTCTGATTATCTTGAGAAGAGGCTTTGTATTATCTCGTTGGCCGCTACCGTGGTGCTTACTTTGGTACATGGCAATATCAGTTTGGTGCAATACTTCTTCCAGGCTCATGAAATGATCTCTGTAATTCGACACACCAATCGCCACATTGACTTTTATATTTAAATTTCGAGCAGAATCGCTGTAGGTAAAGGACTCTAACTGCATTAACACAGGCTCAAGCTCCTCATCACTATATTGCCCAATCAGGATAAACTCATCACCCCCGATTCGGTAACTACGACCACGCCAAATAGAATCGATACGGCTGGCAAGTGCTTTCAACACTTCATCCCCCACTTCATGACCATAGTTATCGTTTATCGGCTTAAAGTTATTCACATCTAAATAAATCAAGGTTAGATCGCTGTTTAAGCCTCTCGAATAACGGCGATATAAAGCTCGGCGATTACGCAGCTTGGTTAAATTATCGGTAACAGATTGTGAGTGTAGATAGAAAGCGACCACTAACAAGAAGCCAAATACCAACGTAAACAGCCATTGAGTGTGGCGTGAAAAAGTTTTCTCGGCCGCTAACGTTGCTCGCCAATTCGGTTGATAATCATAGGTGTTGATGATTTTCTGCGTATCAATCATCTTAATAGCACGAGTAAATAAAGGAGCCAGCGAAGCGCCCATGCTATTTTTGGGAAAGCCCATTGCAATCTCAGACGAGTAAAAACTGCCGATAAATAGATCTTCCTCCAACGGCAATAAGTTATCCGCTTCGCGCAATATTTGGTTAAAGTTAGCACGGTTTAGAACGATGTAATCGACCTCCTTACCGAGCAAGGCTTTGACCAATTCATTTTGAGTTTTATAAACATGTAGCACTTTATTGGGCAGCATTTTTCCTAACAGCTCTTCAAAGAAATCTTCTTTAATCACGCCGATGCGCTCAACAATTAATTCCGACACATTGCTGTAAACATTGTCTTTGTAATTTTCACGTTTAATCAAGACGGCTTCAGGCTGGTAATACGTGTCACTGAAATAAACGTCGGATTTTCGTTGTTGAGAGACGGTAACTGGTACTAGGATATCAATGCGTTTATTGACCAAATCGGCATACATACTCTCCCACGTTTCGTCTGGCTGGCTGGCCAGTTCGCATTTGAGTAACAGAATGTCACATGCTTTAAAAACAATGTCTGCGTTTATTCCTTTCACTTTGCCATCGTGCTGATACTGAGCAAATTGGTTGATGTTCTCCAATTTTACTTTTAACGGTCGCTGCACGTTTAAGCCGCTATCGATGACTGATTGACGCAACGCCTGCTTGCGGATATCAAATTGGTATTTTTGTACT
This sequence comes from Vibrio sp. V19_P1S1T109, assembly GCF_002241375.1. Lineage (NCBI taxonomy): Bacteria > Pseudomonadati > Pseudomonadota > Gammaproteobacteria > Vibrionales > Vibrionaceae > Vibrio > Vibrio sp. V19_P1S1T109. Next base: position 3,390 of record NZ_NDIM01000376.1, read on the forward strand.
GATTTTCTAAGCAGTTTTTGTACCGACGCTGAGTGCACATATTCTTGAATTTTGTTGAGTAATAAAGTGTTGTGCCCTTTTGGCGTAATAATGGCAACCGGCTGAATAGGCAGTTGGTCATTAAGCAATTGCGCATCGAGCCCTGCCATCAACATCGGCTTTAATTGATTAATCGCGTCTACGACAACATCGACTTCAGCCGTGCTTAAAAGTTCTTTGGCACGCCGAGCACCATCATACTCAACCTGTATGATATGAGGAAAATAAGCGGCAATCAGCTCACCATAAATCGTTCCTTTGGGAACCCCGACCCTCGCCAGATCGGTTAACTGTACGTTGCTATGGCTAAATGCATAGGTGTATTCAATATTGGTAGGACTTGAGAAATCAAAGCGTTGAGCACGCTGTTCGGTGTAAGTCACATTGGCTGCAAAATCGCTCTCCCCTTGTTCGATAGCGGTCAAGATCGCATCAAAGCTGGGGTAATTAACATAGTCAATCTCAAGGCGAAATTGGTAAGCAATGGCATCAAACAAAATACGCGTGACAACATCGTCCGCTTCTGTCGCTACTCGATATGTTTTAGCGTTGATTATGGGAGCACTGATGACGCTGTGTGCCGCAGTTGCTAGCCATAAAAGACCTATTAGCCGAAATGCACGAACCATGACGTTTATATTGTTGTAATGAGAGGTGAGCATCATATACTAATGCTCTATATATGCATAAGAATGAAGTCACAACTTCACCCACAACATGCTCTAATCTACATTCAGTTGTGTTCTGGTCATTCGGTATTCTCTTCGGTGCTCTTGAGTAGATAATCAGTCATCCAAGCGGTAGCCAGCAAACAGATCCAAACCACGAATACGGGGTTTGGTACGTCACTTGTGGGCGAGACGACTAAGCTTGCAAAGCCTACCGTTGGAAGTGTCCAGCATAACAAACCATTCCAATTCACCGCGACTGGTTTGGATTGGGTTAAACTTTCCATCGACGCCATAATGCCAGTAATGCTTAACGCAACTAACACCGCATACGAGAAATCGGCCATCCATAGCGGTAGCAGTAACCCTAACGCCCACCAACGGTGCTTATTGGATGGCTTCCAGTGCGCAACCGACCACCAAACAACGATAACAGAAAGAGTCTGAATAACAGTAAGCCAGCCTGTACCGCCTAATTTCCCAGCAGATTGAGTAACGATGATACCGACTTGCAACGTCAGTACGATCAACGTGCTCACTAAGATAACACCCATGCTACTGCGTTTAGAAAAGACCACCGTCAACAAAGGCAGCAGCACCCAAACACTGACAGAAAGAGCGATTGGCTGATAAGATAAAGTGAAACCATAAGCGGTCATTGCAGCCAATAACAACACACCCGCAACGCCCCCTTGCGGTAAAATCCACAGCGCAGGGATCACGATGGCCAGCACGGGGATGTCCCCTTCGCTTAAGCCTATGGCTCTTGCACAAACCACAGCCAACAAGGTTGTGATTAAAAATTGAAAGGTAGAAAATAGCATGCCCTCTCCTTATACCGTTCCTTGGTAACTATCGAACTAGGACACTGCTAGTATGGACGAATTGTCAGCATGAACCAATTTTTAGCGCAGATTTTTGCAGTTATACATCAAATTCCCGCAGGAAAAGTGACAACCTATGGGGAAATTGCTCGTTTAGCAGGATACCCCGGCTACGCACGTCATGTTGGAAAAGCATTAGGTAACCTACCTCAAAACAGCCGATTACCTTGGTTTCGTGTGATCAACAGCAAAGGAGAGATTTCGCTAAAAGGAGAGGATTTATTACGTCAACGACAGAAATTGATCGCCGAAGGCGTCGAAGTGAACGAGCATGGCAAAATAAAACTTCGATTATACCAGTGGCGCCCCTAAGCCCCTTTCGGTCAAGCGCCTTTCCCGCTTATCTAGCACGGGAAAGGGCTGTTTTACTATTTCTTGTTTTACTGTTTTTATAGTATTGCTTCTGTTTTTACTACTGTTTAACACCAACCAAACGCAAATCAACCCGTTTAGTGTTATTCTCATCAGTAATCACGGCGTAATGGGTATCCGTAATGAAGCGCAGTTTTCCATCTACTTCGATACGAGCACTGACGCTGTAACGGTGGCGAGCATCAATTTTTCGGTTGTCGAATGCCAAGTCAAACTCAAGCGGCACTTGCATTCCGTTAGTTTCAAAGCGGTGTTTTGCGATCACTTTAGCGGGTGCATCAGCCAATGAAACATCTTGCAAAGTGATAGTGACAAGCGCCTTATCCGGCAGTGCAATACGCTCACGGTACGAAACCGTACCCATGATAGATTGAATATTGCTCTCGGAAGAGGTTGGTTTTTGCGCTGACTGGCAACCCACAAGCATTAGACCCAAAACAGACGACATAATCAGCAATAGTGCCTTTTTCATAAGGATAAAACCTCAGTTATGGTGTTAGATAGGTGATGATTATAGGTTCGGTTTTATCTGCTGTCATGGTCGTCCATTTGGTATTAACAAGATATTGACTTAGTCAACAATGATAATAATTACATTAAGAATCTCGGTGAGGGTCTATGAGTAAACCATTAAATGAACTATTGGATTTGCTGCAACTGGAAAAGCTAGAAGAAGGTTTATACCGAGGTGAGAGCGAGAACTTAGGTCTGCCACAAGTGTATGGTGGGCAAGTGATTGGTCAAGCACTCTCGGCGGCTCGCTATACGGTTGATTCCGACCGCACTGTTCACTCATTTCATAGCTATTTTCTTTACCCCGGGGATCCTGAAAAACCAATCATTTATGATGTTGAGAATTTAAGGGACGGACGCAGTTTCAGTACCAGACGAGTCAAAGCCATTCAGAATGGTCGGCCGATTTTCTATCTCACCGCTTCTTATCACGGTGAAGCGCCCGGTTTTGAACATCAAAACACCATGCCTGACATCCCTGGTCCTGAAAATTTTGCCTCTGAATCTGAACTGGCAGCCCAGATTGCACACTTATTACCTGAAAAAATAAAAAAGGTTTTTTGTGGCGAAAAAGCGATTGAGATGCGTCCAGTGACCGTAATTAACCCGCTAAAACCACAAAAAGCAGAGCCAAAACAGTACCTGTGGATACGCGCTAATGGTGAGTTGCCAAATAACCAACTCATCCATCAATATTTGCTCGGTTACGCGTCTGATTGGGGGTTTTTAGTCACAGCGTTGCATCCTCATAAAGTCTCTTTGATGACACCTAACTTTCAAGTCGCGACGATTGATCATTCGATTTGGTTCCACCGCCCATTCAAAATGGATGAGTGGTTGCTCTACGCAATAGAAAGCCCTACGGCCAGCAATACCCGTGGTTTAGTGCGTGGCGAGATTTACAACCGCCAAGGAGATTTAGTCGCAACAGCAGTGCAAGAAGGTGTGATGCGCTTCACCAAATAAAAAGACTCAGACGAGCAGGCTATGCCAGAGGCAATTGGGTAGTGTACTTCAATGACTCCATTGCAAAGGTTGAAGTCACGTTATTAATCCCTTTCACGCCATTGACCAGTTTTTTATAAAACTGGTCAAAACACTTCATGTCTTTGACCAACACTTTCATCATGTAATCGTACTCACCCGCCATTCGATAGAACTCCATCACCTCAGGGTACTCAGACACAGTCACGACAAAATGGCTGTACCATTCGTGAGAGTGATCGCTGGTCTTAATCAACACAAACGCGGTAAAACTCAAATCTAATTTTTCTGGGTCAAGCAGGGCAACTCGCCGCGCAATCACGCCAGATTCTTCGAGCTTTTTCAACCGCTTCCAGCAAGGTGTGGTGGTTAAGTTCACCGCTTCAGCCAAATCATTTAGCGACAAAGTGCTGTCTTGTTGCAGTAATGAGAGGATCATGCGATCAATTCTATCAAGCTCCATAGCTTCCCCAGAATAAGAGAATAATTTTCTCTAAAACTACAAAATGACAGGCAACATAGCAAAGCTTTTCTCTCACATTAAGGGTAAATTACCCTCACAATAACGATGGAGAGAGAACCATGTGCACCGATCATCAATGGATTAACAACGCAATTCGAAAAATAGAAGCGGACTACCAACGCTCGGCCGATACTCATCTGATCAAGCTCGATTTGCCTTGTGTCGCTGGGGTCGATATTTATCTCAAAGATGAAAGTACGCATCCTACGGGTTCGCTCAAACACCGCCTAGCCCGTTCTCTTTTTCTGTATGCCATCTGTAACGGCTGGGTTGGCCCTGAAACTACTATCATTGAATCTTCATCGGGCAGTACTGCGGTATCAGAAGCTTATTTTGCCCGTTTACTAGGCTTGCCTTTTATTGCTGTAATGCCCAAATGTACTGCACGTAAAAAAATTGAGCAGATTGAGCTTTATGGCGGCCAAGCGCATTTAGTCGATCGCTCTGATCAAATTTATGCCGAATCACACCGCTTAGCCAAAGAACTGAATGGCCATTATATGGACCAGTTCACTTATGCTGAACGTGCGACCGACTGGCGTGGTAATAGCAATATTGCCGACAGTATTTTTAACCAAATGCAAATGGAAGATCACCCCGTTCCGACATGGATTGTAATGAGCCCGGGCACAGGCGGAACCTCAGCAACTATAGGCCGCTTTATTCGCTACCAAAAACACAATACCAAACTGTGCGTCGTCGACCCTGAAAACTCGGTATTTCATGATTATTTCAAAAGCCGAGACCCAAGCTTAACCTTGCAGTGTGGTAGCAAAATTGAAGGAATTGGTCGTCCACGAGTTGAACCAAGTTTTATTCCCGGCGTAGTCGATGAAATGCGTACCGTTGCGGATGCCGCCAGTGTCGCTACGATCTATTGGTTGGAAAAACTACTCGGCCGCAAAGCAGGCCCTTCTACCGGCACCAATCTTTATGGGGTTTTGCAAATTGCCAGTGAGATGAAACAACGAGGTGAAACAGGCTCCATCGTGACGCTGTTATGCGACAGCGGCGAACGTTATTTAGATACCTATTACTGTGCCGATTGGGTGAAAAGCAATATTGGTGATTTAACACCTTATCTTTCAAAATTAGAAGCCTTTGAAACAACGGCTAAATTAGCTTAGTGACCTAGCAAAACGCCCAAGACAAACTTGGGCGTTTTGGATCCATCGTGAAAAGTCTTAGCCTTGAATGCCGACAATCAACCAAGGTGCATTAGGTACGGTTAAATCACGCTCTAAATGCCACACATCATTAATATCTTCTTCAATGCCTTCCACGGAATCGCGGTAGCGGCCAGTAAACTGCAAACTCAACTGCGCTTTACTTGCATCGTAATCGGCGCGAACGACTTCAGCGTCTACGTACATCACATCTGTGTGCTGTTCACCGTTTAGCTTTGCGCGCTCTTGTTTTAAATCTTCAAACAAGCTCGCCGATACATATTCTTCAACAGTTTCAAGTTGGTTATGGTTCCAAGCACCTTGCAAAATACGGTAGTGTTCGCGCGCACCATTAATGAAAGCTGCTTTGTCAAAACCGGCTGGATAGTTATGTGGGATATCGCTGTGTGCATTCGATCCAAAACCACCCGTAGCTTGAGGCTGTTGTTCAAAGTTGTGCACGTTCGGCTGTTCAAACTCCGTCCGGTTATTCACGCCACCAAACGCAGGCTGCTGCCGATTCATGCTACCCTGCTTCGCACCAAGCATACCGCGCATCAGTTTAAAGAGCACAAAAGCAATCAGGCCGAAGATCAGAATATCCATAAATTGGATACCCTCAAACGCGCCGCCAAAGAAAGCCGCCAGTAGACCACCAGCGAGTAAACCACCCAGTAATCCGCCCATCAGACCTTTTTTGGTCGAACCAGCTTTACCTGCTTGATCTTGCTTAATGGTGTCATTTTTTTGAGTCTGCTGTTTGGGCGCTGGAGCCGTTTTATAGCTTTTACCAAACGATTTACCACCGCCAAATTTCTTTGCTTCTGCTATCGGTGTGATCGCAACAGCAACCATCAGCAGTGCTACAAGGGAAAAAAAACGTTTCATGTTTTTCCTTAGGGTTATAATTATTGAGGCTTACTCATCATAACCACTTCGGATAGACAAGAAAACCGTTGCTTCTCGCAGACATGTATCAGAATATTGCAAATTAACCGTCCATAAGTTGACGCTTATACACCACCCCACTAGAATATCGAACGTTGTTCATAATTGATACGTAACCATGGCCAGACGAAACGATCACACCCGAGAAGAACTGATTGCATTGACACTCAAGACCGCGAAGCATTTTCTTCAAAATCACACTTATCACGAGCTCAGCCTGCGTAAAATCGCAACCATGATTGGCTACGTACCTAGCACTTTGGTCAATGTCTTCGGCAGTTACAATCTTTTATTGTTGCATGTGGTAGCTCAAACCTTGGATGAACTCTCTTCACAAGCGAAAAAAGTGGTGGGAAAGTGTAGCGATCCAAAAGAAGCGTTGTATAAATTGGCCTATTGCTACCACGATTTTGCTCAGTTGCACCCCAATCGCTGGCAACTTATTTTTGAACATAATATGAATGGTGAACGACTTCCCCAGTGGCAAGCAGAGCGCATCGATAACATGACCGCCATGCTTGAAGGTTTATTGACCATCCTTGCTCCACAACACTCGCAACAAGAAGTGCTGCAAGCAAGCCGAGTCCTGTGGTCTGGCGTACATGGTATTACCTTATTAAGCGTAGATGATAAATTTTTCGCCGCCGAACCCATCGATGGGAAAGAGCTGATTGAAAACCTACTCTCAAACTATCTTAATCACTGGGCGCGATAAGGACCATCAATGAGTCAATCTCAATCTTCATTGCTGACTCAGCAACGATTTCTTCCGTATTTCATCACCCAGTTTTTTGGCGCATTTAACGATAACATCTTTAAAAATGTCTTGCTGCTATTGGTCGCGTTTGCTGGAGCGAACGTGTTACCGGTTTCCAGTAATTTATTTATTAACCTTGCCGCAGGGCTATTCATTCTTCCTTTTTTCCTTTTTTCTGCCTCTGCTGGTGTGCTTGCTGACAAGTACGAAAAATCCGCTTTCATTCGTAAAGTGAAATTGGCTGAAATTGGCATCATGTGTCTTGGCGCGATCGGTTTTATGACCGAGAGTTACGCCATTTTACTGTTATTACTGTTTTTGATGGGGACACAATCGGCCTTTTTTGGCCCAGTCAAATACGCTTTATTGCCGCAACAACTCAAGCCAAATGAATTGGTTCCGGGTAATGCGTTAGTGGAAACAGGCACATTTTTAGCGATTTTATTAGGCACATTGGGGGCTGGGCTCATTGCCTCAATGCCCTACACTAAATACGTGGCCGCTGGCGCGGTGGTAGTATTTGCGTTGTTAGGCTATTTAGCCAGCCGTCATATTCCTCAAGCCCCTGCTTGCGCACCCGATCTCGTTTTTCGCTGGCAGCCCATTAAGCAAACCAAGCAGACCATTGCGATTGCCAAACAAGACCGTACTATTTTCCAATGCGTAATGGCGATCAGTTGGTTCTGGTTTTTAGGTGCTGCCTACTTAACTCAATTTCCAAATTTCACGCATCACTATTTATATGGCACAGAGAGCGCCGTTTCTTTTTTGCTAGCACTGTTTTCTGTTGGTATTGCCACTGGCTCATTGACCTGTGACAAATTATCGCATCATAGAATAGAGATCGGCATCGTGCCTATCGGCAGTTTTGGCATTACATTATTTGGCTATTTAATGGCAACCTCCGTGCCAGAAAAACTGCCTCAATTTACTGATTTTTATCAATTTATCAGCTACCAATCACTATGGCCGATGTTTCTTTTCCTATTGTTGATTGGCGTCTGCGGTGGCATCTTCATTGTGCCTTTATATGCGCTAATGCAGCAGCGTGCCAAAGTCACTCAACGCGCACAAGTCATTGCCGCTTTAAATATCTACAACTCACTGTTTATGGTGGCGAGCGCACTATTAGGGATTGTCTGTTTGAGCTTTCTTGAGCTTACGATCCCTCAGTTCTTCATTATATTAGCTTTGCTTAATGGCTTTGTTGCACTCTATTTATGCTACCAAGTCCCGGTCTTTTTGGTGCGATTTCTAATGTGGATACTGACGCATACCATGTATCGAGTCAGCCACAAAAATCTTCATCACTTACCTGAAAAGGGCGGAGCTCTGCTGGTGTGCAATCATGTTAGCTATATGGATGCACTGTTGCTGAGCGCGGTTTGCCCTCGCTTAATTCGTTTTGTGATGGAAGAGGATTACGCCAATTTGCCGCCACTTCGTCGCTTTTTGAAACGTGCAGGCGTGATACCTATTTCCGCAACGCGTCGCGGTTCTATCCGCCAAGCCTTTAACGATGTAGAACAAGCATTGGCAGAAGGGCATATCGTCTGCATTTTCCCAGAGGGACGGTTAACCGCGGATGGCGAAATCAGCGATTTCATGCGCGGGATGGATATTATTTTAAAACGCAGCTCTGTGCCTGTCATCCCCATGGCATTGAAGGGGTTGTGGGGAAGCTATTTTAGCCGTGCCAAAGGGCGCGCCTGCTGTGGGCTACCGACTCGTTTTTGGTCACATATAGAAATTGAAGCTGGCGAGCCCGTCCCCCCCAAAGAGGCAACAACACAAGTGATGCAACAAAAAGTCGCAGAACTCAGGGGGGATTGGCGTTAGATTGGGATTGAGTGCAAACCAAACACTAGCTTGATCTTATACTGAAGAGTGAACGTACAAATATGTTATTAACGGGCTGTTAGGCTGATGACATACATATGAGTACCCCATCTTTAGTGATTTTTTTCGATGCGCAGTGTCCTTTATGCTGCAATGAAATGCGTTCATTAAAAACCTTCGATCACCATGGTCGGGTTCAGCTTATCGACATCAATGACGGCGATGCTATGCGTAGCTTTCCTTCTATCGACAAAAGCAAGGCGTTATCGATACTGCATGGCTTAGATCAACAAGGCAATCTGCTTTATGGGCTGGATGTGACCGTTCTAGCTTGGCGTTTAGTCAACAAACATCGCTGGTTATTCATCACGCGCTTGCCCATCCTAAAATGGATTAGCGACCAAATTTATCTCCTTTTTGCAAAACATCGCATGTCGATATCTCGCTGGTTTAGTCATGCTCAATGCCGTAATGGCGTTTGTAAAAACAGAGAGTGATAACAATGAAATACCTCATTATTGGCGCCTCAAGCATCATCGCCCAAGCTTTTATAAGGGAGCTCAAAGCGCAGACTTTAGCGCCAGAAATCGTTACCGTCTCAAGACAAAAATATCTCGCCCAATCCTCAAGCGAACATTTTCCAACCGACTACAGTATCGAATCAACGGCCTTGATTGCCAAAACATTGGCCGATATCGGGCATAAGTTTGATCAAATTGTGTTTTTTAATGGGCAACTACACAACGACACCTATACACCGGAAAAGCGTATCTCAAGGTTTGACGAGTCTTACTTTCAATGGCTTTTACAATGTAACGTTTTGAGCCAAGTGCGTTGGTTTCAATATTTACCATCACTTATTGATCGTCACTCTTTTGCAAAAATTACGGTTTTTAGCGCGCGGATAGGTAGCTTAGAGGATAACCACAGTGGCGGCTGGTACAGCTATCGGATGAGTAAAGCGGCGCTAAATATGGCGACGAAAAGTTTTGCGATAGAGCTAGCTCGCACTCATCCCAACACACAAACTATTCTGTTTCATCCGGGAACTACCGACACCCCGCTTTCTAAACCATTTCAGCGTAATGTGGCTAGCGATAAGCTCTTTGAACCGGAGTTTGTGGCTAAGCAACTTTATCAACTACAGCAAAAGGAAATGTTAGATAAGCCCGTCTGTTTTGTGGATTGGCAGCACCAGACCATCAAATGGTGATCGCTCATCATTGAGTGGTCGATAACGCAGCTGATGTTCGGTGAGCCATGTTTTTAAGGTCTTGCGCGATATTTTAATACCCGTTTCGCTCAAGTGATTTGGTATTAAAAAATAATCGATGGGATATTTAAATCTTTCAAGCCTGCCATTGAGCCACTGCTCTAACGCCTCTTTTTTAGGCATAGTTTGGCATTGCAACAAAGCAACGCTGCGCGCGCCAAACTCATCATCATGAACAGGGATCACCATCGCTAAAGCAATGTCGGGGTGGTGAGATAATATCGCTTCAATCTCTTCACAATGAATGTTTTCGCCTCCAGAGATAAATTGGTTATCAACGCGACCAATAATGCACAGCTCATCATTCTGCCAATGGCCAAGATCTTGGCTGTCGAACCATCCTTGTTCATCGATAAGAGACGTGATTAAGCCTTGTTGGTAATAGCCACTGGATATGGTTTCACCGCCAATGAAAATGCGCTGACCTTGTAGTTTTACTTGCCGTTTAGGTAGCACGTGGCCAACACTCTGGCTTGCGTTAACACGTTTTGCTGTAACCGTGGAAGCCGCTTCCGTCATGCCATAACCCACCCAAGTTTCAATGCCCTGCTTTGCCGCCTGCTGGGCGAGATGGTTTGGGATATGGCCTCCGCCAAGCAGCACGTGCGTTAATTCGAGCGGTGTTTTACTGTCTAATAAACGCTTCAGTTGAGTAGCAACCAATGAAGCATGCGTGACATGAATTATATCTTGGGTGAGATCGCCGCTGCCGACTTTTAAGCAAGCACCAGCGACTAGCCAGCGATAAATAATGGCTAACCCAGACACATGATACATCGGTAAACTCAGCAGCCACGTATCATGGCAACGAAATGAAAATACCTCAAGTAAACCACTGGCTGACGACCAATGCTGCTGAAAAGTATGAATAACGGCTTTAGGAACCCCAGTAGAGCCAGAAGTAAAGATGATTGAGGCAAACTGTGTCTCAGCCTTGTTTACCATAGCGTTCGTAGGCGGCGAAACATGTTCGTTAGTAATATGTTCATGAGTAAAAAGCCGGATGTTAGCCTCAGCGAGCAATGAAGCTAGCTCACTCTCCTCAAGCTTAGCTCCTTCACCTAACCATAACCAATGTGGTTGATTCTCTCCGTATAAGGTACTGAGTTTCTGTTTCAGCAGCATCACAGGTTGTGGCATGGTGATGGCGCAGATCACGCCAAGTTTTAACGACGCAAGGTAGATTAACACTAACTCAAGGCTGTTCTTACCCACTAACGTAAGCACATCTTGGTTCTGCAAACCTTGTTGCTGCATTGCAAAAGCATAAGCGTCAATACGGTTCGTTAACTGCTGCCAAGTGTAGGTTTGATTCGCCGTACGCAATGCGATCGCGTGCGGCGTATACAAAGCATGTTGTTGCCACGGCTTTTGGCAAAAGGAAACGCCTACTCGCATTGAGATTGCCAAACCACCGTTTGCTGCGCGAGCGTTTGTATCGGCAATGCGCTGCTGGGCCATGCGCTTTCGAGTTGTGCTTTAAACAAACTAATCGTATCTAGCCCCGGAATTTCATTAGGCAGTTGCCACTGCGCAAAACGAGCTAATTGGCAAAGCCCTAAGCTCGATTCGATGCTAGAGCTAATAACGGCTTGAATGCCTAATGTTTTAGCTTTTTCAATCAAAGCGATACAGCGCTGTACCGACCCAATCAAGGTCGGTTTAATCACAATGGCTTTCGCTCCCGTCAGATCTTCTAGCTGAAAATCTGCACGGCGAACGGCTTGCTGTAAGGTTTCATCCCACGCAATCGCAATGCCCGTATTGATAGCAAAAGCCAAGCTGTCACTGGGAGATGGACACGGCTCTTCCAAAAACGCAATGCGTTGACGCAGCGAAGGAGAGACATATTGGGCAAATTTTTCAGCTTTAGAGGGTGTCCAAGCTTGGTTAGCATCAAGACGCAATTGCAAATCAGGCATGGATTCTAAAAACAGATTTACGATCATCCCATCGCGAATCGCTTCGTACAGCCCAACTTTAATCTTCGCAACTCTATGATCGCCCGGTAGCGCGTTCAGAAGCGGGATCAGTTCATCAGGGTCTCCCGAGCACAAAGGTGCTGCGTGATAGTGTCCGGCTTGAGGCAACCCACCATTCAGCTCTAACTCCGCCATCGACAAACCAAAGGCAACAGAAGGAAAAAGATCATCATAGGTAATAAGCTCACCACTAACCCAAAGCTGAAGCTGCGCGATTAACTGCTGCTGTGCTTGCTCAAGTGACTCTAAACTGAAACCGGGTAATGGGGCAACTTCACCCAACGCTGAACCGTGATCATCTTGTAATTCAATAATCAGACCTTCACGTTCTACCAGCTTCTGATTGCGGAGAATAACGCCGCTATCCATCGGTAAACAGTAGCGATACAGTGTTGCTCTGCGCATAATTTCAACCTTTTGTTCGATATTCGACTTTGTTCATTGAGACCACTAGCCCAAATCATCACGGAAAATTGGATGATTTGAGCCGATTTTACGCTTAAGGATTACGAGGGAATTTATTGAAATCAGGGCGGCGTTTTTCATTGAAGGCATTGCGCCCTTCTTGCCCCTCTTCTGTCATATAGAACATCATGGTTGCGTTACCCGCCAGTTCTTGCAAACCTGCTTGGCCGTCACAATCTGCGTTGAGCGCTGCTTTCAAACAGCGCAGCGCCATAGGGCTATGCTGCAATACTTCACGACACCAGCGAACCGTCTCTTTTTCTAAATCAGCTACTGGCACAACCGTGTTGACCAGCCCCATGTCCAACGCTTCTTGAGCATCATAAAAACGGCAAAGGAACCAAATTTCACGCGCTTTTTTCTGCCCAACGATACGAGCCATGTAAGACGCACCCCATCCACCATCGAATGAACCCACCTTGGGCCCTGTTTGACCAAACTGGGCATTTTCTGCCGCTATAGTTAAATCGCACATCATATGCAGCACATGGCCACCACCGACAGCCCAACCAGCAACCGCCGCAATTACAGGTTTCGGACAGGTACGAATTTGGCGTTGGAAATCGAGCACATTGAGATGATGCGTACCGGACTCATCACGATAGCCGCCGTAGTCGCCACGAATTTTTTGATCGCCACCAGAGCAAAATGCCGCTTCACCAAGACCAGTTAGAATGATCACGCCAACTTGCTCATCATAACGCGCATCGGCCAGCGCACTGATCATCTCTTTAACCGTTTGTGGGCGAAAGGCATTACGCACCTGAGGGCGGGCAATCGTAATTTTGGCAATGCCATCTTGCGATTTGTGATAGTGAATATCTTCATATTCGGCGCTGCAGTCACTCCAGATGACTGGTGCATACAATTCTTGTTCAGTAATACCGACTGTTTTAGCCATGGTGCTTTCCATTGTTCTATTAATTATAGTTTTTGAACCAACGCGTTAGCATTGGCTGATAAACTCTTGAATAAGATGAGCAAATACTTCGGGCTGCTCATAATGGACATTATGCCCCGCAGCCCGCACTTGGCGATATTCGAAACCGCTTTGTTGTGCCAGATGAACAAACTTGCTGTCCTTCTCCCCACAAATATAGACCATTGGCAATGCGACTTGCTCAAGTTGTGCGAGCAGATAAGGTTGCTTTGCCAATGAAGTCGAAAGTAGCATGTGAGCCACTGCCACCCCAAGATTAGCACTGCGTTGAGTGACTAAAGTTTGTCTTTGCTCATGATTTAATGAAGAAAAAACGGGTTGATGATACCAATCGACCAAAACTCGCTCAATCTGCTCAGTTTGGAAACGATGTGCCCAATGGTGATCATTTTTCAATCGTTGCTCACGTTCAAAAGAACTCTGCAAGCCGAAGTTGCCACCCTCAACGATCAGACCTTGAATATTCAACGCCGAAAAACGCTGCATCGCCACGCCATACATTGCCAGCCTTCCACCAAGTGAATAGCCCACCAATACGATAGGTGTTTTTTCGCCAAGCTGCTTAAGCACGGTTGCAGAAATGTGAGCGCAGCACTCATCAAAATCATCACATAAGAGAGACTGACTACCGCCATGACCGGGAAGATCAATCCATAATTGCGAGTATGGCGCAAGGAAAAGCGCCGTTTTCGACCAATCTCGCCCACTGCCTAGTAAACCATGTAGAAAAACCAACACTGGCTCGACCGACGTCGAACCTGTGGTGGTGCTGCAATAAAAACGACTACAAAGCATAGACTTGCTGGGTAAATTGTGTGATTTGCTCACCGGCTTGCCCAGACGGCGTGGTCACTTCAACCAATAAGGTACCAATACCCTGCTGTAAATGTTCACGGACCAAGCTTTGATAAGCAGATAAGGTTTGCGGACAAGCATAACCTAAACGAAACTGCCGTGCGGCGTGTTCAAATTGGTAGCCATGGGGCATTTGGTACAAGGCGGTTTTGTGCGTTTTGGGAACGGGTAATAGATCAAAAATAGCGCCACCATCATTATTCACCACCACCAGCACCAGAGGCGTGCTGACTTGGCTAAGCAGAGCTAGAGAATTCAGATCATACAGCAATGACGTGTCACCAATAAATACCAACATTGGATTATGATTGGCTCGCTGTACTCCTGCGGCGGTTGCCACTAAGCCATCAATGCCCGAAGCGCCTCGATTGGAGTAAACCGAACGTCCCTCAATTTGAGCAAACATATCGGCTAAACGGACGAACAAACTGTTGCCGATAAATAGGTCGGCCCCTTCGCTACGCTCGGCCATATCGAGCGCTAAACCAATCTCTGTAATAGAAGAGTCACCGTTCAAATGCAATTTAGCCAGTTGGGCAATCTCTTGCGCCACACTTTTTATCCGATCCGACCAACCCGCTTGCGCCGCACCTAAAGCCGTTAATTTACCAATATGCCGATCGACCCAGCACGCAATATCAGTGACAAACTGCTGTTGCATCAGATGGCTTTGATTATTACGTGCCATTTGGGGCGAAACGTAAAGATACTGCACGTTACCCGTGTGAGCATGGCTAGCTAGCCATTGAGTAAGCCGTTTTGAGACCAGCCGTGAACCGAATTGGATCACCACCTCACTTTCACTAAGCAGCTCACGTGCTCGCGCATTTTGCAACCATAAATCAAAATGCGCCCATTCGCTGCTCACGCCTGATTGTGGATCACATAAGACTGGCCAGCCAAGTTTGTTGGCAAAATGCTTGGCCTTCTTCGCTTCAGCTAACGTCAACGACCCAAGAATCACCAGCCCTTTTTTACTCAGCCATGCACCATCATCTAACGTTTTTGTTTCGGTTTGGTACTGGCGAGAGCTGAATGCTTGCTCACGCTGACGCCACGCTTCAATCACAGCTAAATAGTCCGCGTAAAGATCTACATCATGTTCGGCATAAAGTGGTTCGGGAAAGGGACAGTTAATATGTATTGCACCACCCATATAATCTTGGTTGGCCATAGCCTCATCCACTGTGGTTAACAACCAAGTCAATGGAATAGTCGTCGATGGACTGGGTAGATTCACCGCCTGCGTGACATGTGATGAGTAAATACCTACTTGATTGATTGCTTGATTCGCACCGCATCCCACGAGCTCAACGGGCCGGTCAGCCGTGAGTACAACGAGTTTTTCACCCGTGAGGTGTGACTCAGCAATCGCTGGCAGTAAATTAGCCGCCGCCGTGCCAGAAGTGACAATCACCGCAACTGGTTTTTGGCTCGCCTTAGCAAGACCTAAAGCAAGAAAGCCCAGCCCACGCTCATCAAAGTGAGTATGGATTGAAAGCTTGTGATTGGCGGCCGCCTCTAAGGTCAAGGGTGTCGAGCGTGAACCTGGTGCAATACAGATCTCTTGCACCCCAAGTCGAGTAAGCTCCTCAAGTAGCGTTTGGCTCCAAATTCGGTTCAGCACTGCTTGGTCATGCTTCATGACGCCACTCCTAGAGGAAAATGGTCGCTGATCAAACTCAGTAAGGTTGCCATTTTTTTGTCTAACTCTTGCCATTCATGCTCAGCAACTGAACCTGGAACAATGCCAGCTCCGGCAAACAGTTGGACCTGATTGTCCACCAGCAAAGCGCTGCGAATCGCCACACAAAACTCCGCTTGTTGATGGCTAAAATAACCGACTGAGCCGGCATACCAACCACGTGCAAAAGGCTCATTAGCCTGAATAAAATCCATCGCCGCTTTACGCGGCAGGCCAGCCACGGCCGCGGTCGGTTGTAACGCGTTCAGCAGTTGTACACCATTCACACCCTTTTTCAGCTGCGCATGGATACCCCGTTTTAAATGTTGCACTTTGCGCAAACGCACTAAACGGACATCCTGTTCAACATCAACCCTTTCAGAATGAGGCGTTAACCGTTCAATAATGTCATCCACTACATATTGATTTTCATTAAGATTTTTACTGTCTTGAGTAAGCCAATGAGATAACTCCATGTCTTGGCTCGCATTTTCTCCCCGACCTATCGTTCCCGCCAGCGCTTCGGTATACAAAGTCTGCCCTTGACGAGCGTACAAACGCTCAGGTGTCGACCCCATAAAGCTGTGTTTTTGATCAAATGCTAATAAAAAATGAAAACTGTGATGATTGTGCGCCGCACTTGCCTTAAGCAACTGCGCCGCGCTTAACGGCTTATCTAAACTGAGTGTCGTTTGCCGCGCGAGTACCACTTTCTTAAACGCTTGATGATCAATTCCCTCAAGCACTTGATTGACCAACTGCTGCCACTTCACCTCATTAGGTTGATGGGTGACCTGTTTTATATGTGACATCATGCCACGTAACGGACTAACTTCAAGTTGCAGTTTATGCAGTGCGACCAAGGTTCGTTGGCGTTCAGCGGTAATATTCGCCGCCAATGACCATTGACCATCACAGCAAATCAGCTCAATTTGCGGTAAAAAGAAAAATGAGGATAGACAACGGCGATTTTTGTCCGTATGCCCATCAAAAGAACGTCCACCCCAAACTCGCTGCTCCTGACCAAGAATAGCGTAGGCAGGTTCAGCCTCAGAAAAAGTATACAGCTGACCTAATGCCACTACTTCTTCGCGCGTATCACGTGACTGCCAATAAAATTTAGGGAAAATGGGTTGCGCTTCAAGCCAATCAATTGGCGCGAAAGGGGGAGCTTCTTGCAGTATTTGTACAAAACGAACGTCATCATCCTTCGCGTCGTTTATTTGCTCGATTAACCGAGCAATAGCTTGATGAAAATGCGACAAATCGACCTCGAAAACATTGAGACACGGGCTCTACTGACGGCTACTCTATTTAGAGAGGGAAACGAAATCAAGGTTACGAGTTATCTTTTGCAGATTCCTGTGATAACGGGCATCTTCATCTGTATCCTAAAAGCGTACAGTGGCAGATTTTTATTCTATCAAACAT
>NZ_NDIM01000057.1:0-20658 GCF_002241375.1 Vibrio sp. V19_P1S1T109
TAAGCCCCTTCCATATCTGCAGGGGAGATGATGAGTTTCGAGACCGGTACGCCAGGTTGCTCGGCCAAAGAGGCTGCTAGGGCAACGAGTCTTTGAGTACGTCTTGGGTCATTGAGGTGAGCTTGACCAAATTGCTTTTGTGCCCAGAGGGTTGGTTCTATATAAGTCATTCTAATCATCCTTGTTATTGCTTAGATGATCAGATCATGAAACATAAAATTAGTTCAAAAAAATCCCCAAGCAGAGGCTTGGGGATTTGTGTATAAGAGACAGGCCTAAGCTTCCCTTTTTAATGCAGTGTGTGCATAAATTATCGAAAATTAAGCGATAACTTTAGCAACAACACCAGCACCTACTGTACGACCACCTTCACGGATCGCGAAACGTAGACCTTCATCCATCGCGATTGGAGCGATTAGCTCTACAACCATTTGGATGTTGTCACCTGGCATTACCATCTCTACGCCTTCTGGTAGAGAGATATCGCCTGTTACGTCCGTTGTACGGAAGTAGAACTGTGGACGGTAGCCTTTGAAGAACGGAGTATGACGGCCGCCTTCATCTTTAGACAATACATACACTTCTGACTCGAACTTAGTGTGTGGAGTGATTGAACCTGGTTTCGCTAGTACTTGACCACGTTCTACTTCATCACGCTTAGTACCACGTAGAAGTGCACCAACGTTCTCACCTGCACGACCTTCGTCAAGCAGCTTACGGAACATCTCAACACCTGTACAAGTCGTTGTGATTGTGTCTTTGATACCAATGATCGCAACTTCATCACCTACACGTAGGATACCGCGCTCGATACGGCCAGTTACTACTGTACCACGACCTTGGATTGAGAATACGTCTTCGATTGGTAGTAGGAATGCTTGGTCTACTGCACGCTCAGGCTCTGGAATGTAAGTGTCTAGCGCTTCAGCAAGTTCAATGATTTTCGCTTCCCACTGCTCTTCGCCGTTTAGTGCGCCTAGTGCAGAACCTTGGATAACTGGTAGGTCATCACCTGGGAAATCGTACTCAGATAGAAGCTCACGAACTTCCATTTCTACTAGCTCTAGAAGCTCTTCATCATCAACCATGTCACATTTGTTCATGAATACGATGATGTAAGGAATACCAACTTGGCGACCAAGTAGGATGTGCTCACGAGTTTGTGGCATTGGGCCATCTGTTGCAGCAACAACTAGGATACCGCCGTCCATTTGCGCAGCACCTGTGATCATGTTTTTAACATAGTCAGCGTGTCCTGGGCAGTCTACGTGTGCGTAGTGGCGTGCTGGTGTATCGTACTCTACGTGAGAAGTATTGATTGTAATACCGCGCTCGCGCTCTTCTGGAGCGTTATCGATAGATGCGAAGTCTTTCGCTTCACCACCGTACACTTTTGCAAGTGTAGTACAGATAGCAGCAGTTAGAGTTGTTTTACCGTGGTCAACGTGGCCGATAGTACCAACGTTTACGTGCGGTTTCGTACGTTCAAATTTTGCTTTAGACACGATCGTGTTCCTTCCTAGTTATGATTCGTCTTGAGTCACATATAGCTCAAGACGCGCCAGAAATTGCTATTTTATGCGCCAACTCTCATCAGCGCAATAGATTCGTTATTAAACAAATAACAGTTAACCACGTTCTGCAATGATTGCTTCTGCAACATTTTTTGGCACATCAGCGTACTCTGCAAACTCCATGGAGTAAGAGGCGCGACCCTGAGTGGCAGACCGTAAGTCTGTTGCATAACCAAACATTTCCGATAGAGGGACTCTAGCATGGATAATCTTAAGGCCTGCATGGCCTTCATCCATACCTTCAATCATGCCGCGACGACGGTTTAAGTCACCCACAACATCACCCATCCAATCTTCTGGAGTAGTTACTTCAACTTTCATCATTGGTTCAAGAAGAACAGGCTGCGCTTCTAAAGCACCTTTCTTGAACGCCATCGAACCAGCAATCTTAAACGCCATCTCGCTTGAGTCGACATCATGATATGAACCATCGAATAATGTCGCTTTCACATCCAGAATCGGATAACCAGCTAACACACCGTTGTTCATTTGCTCTTCGATACCTTTCGCAACCGAGCTGATGTATTCCTTAGGAATCACACCACCAACGATTTCGTCGACAAAGACAAAGCCTTCACCGAGTTCCGCAGGTTCAATCTTAAGCCAAACGTGACCATATTGACCACGACCACCAGATTGACGAACGAACTTGCCTTCTACTTCCGCTTTTCCACGGATAGTTTCGCGGTAAGCCACTTGTGGTTTACCAACGTTACAGTCCACACTGAACTCACGCTTCATGCGATCAACAATGATGTCTAGGTGAAGCTCACCCATACCAGAGATCAACGTTTGACCTGTTTCCTTATCGGTTTCGACACGGAAAGATGGGTCTTCCGCCGCCAGTTTACCTAGCGCAATACCCATTTTTTCTTGGTCAGCTTTAGAGCGAGGCTCTACCGCAATTTGAATCACTGGCTCAGGGAATTCCATGCGTTCAAGAACCACTTTGTGGTCTGGGTTACATAGCGTATCGCCTGTCGTGACATCTTTTAAGCCGATCGCAGCCGCAATATCGCCAGCACGAACTTCTTTAATCTCTTCACGTTTGTTGGCATGCATCTGTACGATACGACCAAAACGTTCTTTTTTCTGTTTCACTGAGTTGTAAACGGCATCGCCAGAGTTCACCACACCAGAGTAAACACGCATGAAAGTCAATGTCCCAACAAATGGGTCAGTGGCAATCTTAAATGCAAGTGCCGAGAAAGGTTCGTTGTCGTCAGCGTGACGTTCTACTTCGTTCTCGTTTTCATCCACGCCTTTAATGGCTGGTACATCTACCGGTGAAGGCAAATATTCAACAACCGCATCCAATACCGCTTGTACGCCTTTATTTTTAAAGGCACTACCACAAGTGGCCAATACGATTTCATTGTTAATGGTACGAGTCCGTAGCGCTTGTTTGATTTCCGCTTCTGTCAGCTCGCCGTCTTCGAGATACTTTTCCATTAACTCTTCACTAGCTTCCGCTGCCGCTTCTACTAGGTTGTTGTGCCATTCTTCGGCCAACTCAAGCATATCTTCTGGAATGTCTTCGTAAGTAAACGTCATGCCTTGATCGGCTTCATTCCAGTTGATGGCTTTCATCTTGATAAGGTCGATGACACCTTTGAACTCTTCTTCCGCACCAATATTTAATTGAATAGGAACAGGAGTCGCACCAAGACGATGTTTAATTTGGTTTACAACGCGTAAAAAGTCTGCGCCAGCACGGTCCATTTTATTAACGAACACCATGCGAGGAACACCGTATTTATCAGCTTGACGCCATACAGTTTCAGACTGGGGTTCAACACCAGATGAGCCACAGAATACAACCACTGCACCATCAAGCACACGAAGTGAACGCTCTACTTCAATTGTAAAGTCAACGTGTCCTGGGGTATCAATGATGTTTACGCGATGATCTTGGAACTGTGCTTCCATACCACGCCAGAAGGTTGTCGTAGCAGCAGAAGTGATAGTGATACCACGTTCTTGCTCCTGCTCCATCCAGTCCATGGTTGCAGCACCATCGTGAACTTCGCCGATTTTGTGAGAAAGGCCAGTGTAGAACAGAATACGCTCAGTAGTGGTTGTTTTACCTGCATCTACGTGAGCACAGATACCGATGTTGCGGTAGCGCTCAATAGGAGTTTTCCGAGCCACGATTGTATCCTCTTACTAAGGTAATCCTTAGAGTATGAAAATGTGCTGCGAGAGAACCTCGCAGCACAGAAGGTATTACCAGCGGTAATGAGCGAATGCTTTGTTCGCTTCTGCCATACGGTGAACGTCTTCACGTTTCTTAACAGCAGTACCTTTATTTTCTGACGCGTCTAGCATTTCAGCAGCTAGGCGAGCAGCCATAGATTTTTCACCACGCTTACGCGCAGCATCAACTACCCAACGCATAGCAAGTGCGTTACGGCGAACCGGACGTACTTCTACTGGCACTTGGTAAGTTGAACCACCCACGCGGCGAGATTTAACTTCGACCGCTGGACGTACGTTTTCAAGAGCTTCTTCAAATACAGCTAAGTGACCTTTGCCAGATTTCTCAGCCATAGTGTCTAGTGCAGTGTAAACAATTTTCTCTGCAGTAGATTTTTTACCGTCAACCATAAGAATGTTAACGAATTTTGCCAGCAGTTCAGACTTGAACTTTGGATCTGGAAGGATCTTACGCTGACCAATAACGCGACGACGTGGCATGGATATTCTCCGTTGTCTTTTTCAGGTTATCCAAAACTTTTCAGTTTCTTCAAAAATTAAATAATTTAGTGTTTGGCCTTACTTAACGGAAATCCATTAAGATTTAGGACGTTTCACACCGTATTTAGAACGAGCTTGTTTACGGTCGTTTACGCCTGCACAGTCAAGTGCACCACGGATTGTGTGGTAACGCACACCTGGAAGGTCTTTTACACGACCGCCACGGATAAGAACAACTGAGTGCTCTTGAAGGTTGTGACCTTCACCGCCGATGTACGAAGTCACTTCGAAGCCGTTCGTTAGACGAACACGACATACTTTACGAAGTGCTGAGTTAGGTTTTTTAGGTGTAGTAGTGTAAACACGTGTACATACACCACGTTTTTGTGGGCACGCTTCTAGTGCTGGCACGTTGCTTTTAACAACTTGCTTTACACGAGGATTGCGGACCAACTGGTTAATAGTTGCCATTAACTAGCTCCTGAATTTACTTAAAGTAAGCTTTGTGAAAAATCTAGTCCCTAGTGCACTTAGTACAAATAGGGACGCAAAATTCTATGCAGCAGTGAGAGGTGTGTCAAGAAATATACAGATCTTTTTTAACCACCATAAGTAAAGGGTGGGTAATAGAGGGGTAATAGTGATAAGAAAATCTACCAAGTGATTGATTTTTCATGGTTAGTAGTAAGTTCAACCAAACCAGAGAAATCCACTTTGGTAATTTGTACTGAGCAGAGATCCTGCACCCCACGCGCGCAGAGATCCTCAAGTAAGACATAAACCCTGTTCAGATCGTTGAGTAGTAAAAAAGAGCCCGCACTAGGGTTACTCATATAAACCGCTTCTTCAACCAAGATAATACTATCCTCAGCCAAACAATAACGCTGCGCTAAGGCCAGTTTTGCCGTGTCTTTTACAATATGCAGCATAGGTACACCTTAGAACGTTAGTACTTGATCGCACTCGTGAAGTAACTGAGCGATTTGCTGAGGCGATTTTTTTTCAACATCAATGACCCATTGAGCCGATGCTAACCCCAACTCTTCAACGCTTTGCTCACACAAATAAAGGTGTTCAATATCGTATAACTCAAGCAGTTTAAACGCACTGATGTAATCACGGCTAAGCAGTTGTTGCGGTGATTGGTTGGCGACGATTTGCGTCACGCCAAGCCCAACAAAAAAGAGCGAGATCGCATCACAATAGGCAGAGGCTGCCAGTACAGCATCCAGCCCTTCTCTTCCAGCCGAACTAGAATGAGGCGAAGAATGAAAAACAAAACCGATTTTTTTCAAAACTGTACCACTCGATCTTGAGTTAATAACGCTTCAGCTAAGCTTCCTAACCCAGTTTGTGCAAAACCTTGTGCCAAATTATGCGCAGTGAGCTGGTGTTGCTGAGCTTCATTTTCACTGATAATGCCACGACGTAACGCTGCAGCAACACAGGTTTCTAAGCGTACATGGTGTTCAGTAGACAGCTTCTGCCATGCTTTCACAAGATCAAACTCATCGTTCGCAGGCGCGGTGATCGCAGAGCCATTGAAAACACCATCTTGATAAAAAAATACTTGCTTGAGTGAATGCCCTTTTTCTAGCAATGCACAGGCAAACAGATAAGCACTACGCGCTGCCTGTGTGCCATACACTGAGCCATTGACCAATAATGTGTAACTCAATACTGGCTCCACTAACATTCATCTCCGGTCTTGCGTTGGCGAATGTAGAGATAGACAGTATGTTTAGAGATATTGAGCCGATCAGCTACGCGGTTAATCGCATCTTTGATGTCAAAAATGCCTTTGTCGTACAGCTCCATCACGATCTGACGGTTCTTGGTATTGTTAGACACTGATTTATCGGCGTTGATCTCTTCGATGGTACGCTCTACCGTCTGATCCACCAGCTCTTCTACATCACTGGCAAAGTTAACCGATGAGGCGGCTTCCTGAGCTTCCTGAGTCGGCATGAATGATTGCAGAACTTGTGAGAACGGAGCATCTAAATTGACGTTGATACAAAGTAAGCCAATAACTCGGTTATCACCATTACGAATCGCGACCGTAATCGATTTCATCAACACACCACCCTTGGCGCGAGAGAAATACGATCGTGAGAAGTTACGCTCCGATCCTTCAATATCTTTCAGCATACGCAGTGCAAGATCGGTGATCGGGGAACCCACTTGACGTCCCGTGTTTTCACCATTGGCAATTTTAATCGCCGAGGTATTGAGATCTTCCAATGAGTGCAGAACGATCTCACAAAAAGGACCAATCAGGCTGGCGATACCGTCAACCACAGCTTCATAAGATCGAAGAATGATTTTATCGTGATCACTAAATGGCATCACGTGCACGGATTCCATTTCAAGCAACATATCCGCGTTTAGAGTTTCTGTCGTTGTCACTGTTATCTAGCCTTAGAGCGAAAAATCAACAAATTGACGTAAGTTTATCAGAAAATTTTAATCGAAAACTCTGTTAAGTCACTAACAAGTGATTTAGGACAACTAATTAGTGAGTCGTTAGAGACAGAAAAGGCCTGATTCATCAGGCCTTTGAGCTGGTTACAACGGTTCAACAATGGCTGATATTATTTAGCCGCATCGCTACCGTTATCAATTTTTAGCAACTCCACTTCAAACACAAGTGTTGAGTTTGCTGGAATAGTCGGTGTGTCTTGCTCACCGTAAGCCAGTTGCGGCGGGATAACAAACTTGTATTTTGCTCCCACTTGCATCAGTTGCACACCTTCTGTCCAACCAGGAATAACCCGATTGAGTGGGAATGTCGCTGGCTCACCACGATCATACGAGCTATCAAATTGAGTACCGTCAGCCAGTGTCCCTTTGTAATGCACTTGAACAGTATCGGTCTCTTTTGGTGACTCACCTTTTGCTGGCGTCAGTACTTGGTACAGTAAACCAGATTCAGTTTTCTTTACGCCATCTTGTTTTTCAAATTCAGCGCGGAATTCATCACCAGCTTTTTCAGCAGCAGCCGCTTTTTCAGCGGCTTTCGCTTGCATGGTTTCAGAAACGCGTTTATCTAGAGCTTCTAGCGCTGCGCGTGTCTCTTCTTCACTCAACTCAGCATTGCCCGCGAAGACATGTTCAATCCCTTTTAGAACCAGATCTTTATTCAGATTGATACCAATTTCGGCTGGTTTTTCAATGCTGGTGCTGAGGTAATTTGCAAAAGAGACGCCAATCGCGTAAGCCGCTTTGTCATCTTCTGTTTTAAAGTGAACCGTTTTTCCCGCTTCCGTTTGTACTTGTTCTGCTGCAGGTGCTGCTTCAGTTTTCGGGGCTTCATCTTTCTGGCAGCCAACTGCAAGCATGACGGTTGCCGCAAGCAGTGACACTTTAAACAATGATTTCATTTATTTCTCCAATTTGTAGGCAAACCTTTTGTTATTACGCACAAATTTCGGTGAAAAACTGGTGCGCTAAACAGAGTTGTACCAATATAGCGATATGTTGATAGATTGTCTTTACACTCAAAGCGGATAATTAGACTTGATGCGAATAATTTCTCATTCAATCCTAGGTTGCATTGTCATCTTGATGTTAAATGGCTGTTTTTTCTCTAACAGCGATGTACAACGTTGGGATATAGAACCAAACGGTTCGACCAGTTTCGGTTTAAGCCGCGATGGTCGTTTTGCGCTACTCTATTCCAAACAAAGACAACTCGTTCTATGGGATCTTGAACAAAACAAAACCTTAGCCGAATTGGGACCTCAAGACCCACAAGCCAATACCGTTTCTCATATTCGACTCTCCGATAATGGCCGTTTTGCCGTGACCGCTAGCCAAATTAACTTTGCCGTATGGGACTTAGGTTGGACACAAGCTCAAGGTTTGTGGTCCATCTCCGATGGGCTGATCCGAGACATTGACATTGCCAATAACGGAAAACAAGTTCTACTCGGTTTATCCAATGGTAAAGCGATTTACGTCGATTTAGTCACTGGACGTCGACTAGAGTTCCTTGCTCATCGAGAAAAAGTGAATTCTGTCGCCCTATCGCCCAATGGCCGCTTTGCTCTGACGGGAGGTAATGATTATTTTGCCTACCTTTGGGATACGCAAAGTGGGCAAATTTTACGATCGTTTGAACATGAGCAGCGGGTGAATCGAGTAGCGCTGCAGCGAGAGGGAAAATTAGCCTTTACCTCCGATGGTGGTAATCAATCCATTATTTGGGATCTCTCCTCGGGTAAGGAACAGGCGAAATTGCGCAGTTTTTCACGACAATTGATTTTCTCTACGGCGCGTTTTTCCGATGATGGCAGGTTGCTTGTGACAGGGAATCCTTCAAGCCAAGTCGCGGTTTGGGATACTCAAAGTGGTAAAAAACAGCAAGGATTCGAAGTAGAACCGCTAAAAGATGCTCGCCCACCCACTGCGGTGGTGTATGATGCGGCCTTTGATCATCAGCAACGAATTATTACCGGAAGCTCTGCAGGTATTGCTCAAGCTTGGAAACTCGACGATTAGTTATGAACGATAAGTATATTCAGCAATTAGAACAGCGTGTTAGTGACTTGGAATGCCAACTTGCTTTCCAAGAACAAACCATTGATGAACTCAATCAAGCATTATCAACACAGCAGCTCATGCTAACGAAAATGCAAGACCAAATGAAATATGTGGCTGGTAAAGTCAAAAATATGGATGCCTCACATTTAGCGGATCCATCAGAAGAGACTCCACCACCTCACTATTGATAGTGATGATAGTGATAGTGATAAACTGATAATAATAAATCGGTTACCGCGCTATTGTGCATCACTATCGTGCGAAGTAGTACGCAATGATGCCCCCTGCAACGACGAGACAACCACCGATGCGGCGCAGTTGATGATCGGGCTGCTGGCTGAGCTCTGCCACCATCTTTCTCCAGCCATTAGGGGCGATTAACGGTCCAATACCTTCTGCAATTAACACCAGCCCCACAGCAAGCCAGATTGAATTCGACATAGTGCCTTCTCTCTTAAAGCCAATAAACGACAAAGGCTCCCTGAAGGAGCCTTTGAATAAACAACGGTCAATTATTTCGTTGTCAAACCTTTGGTGTTATTCATGTACTTGAAGAAATCACTCTTAGGATCAAGCACCAAGATATCACTCTTCTCACTAAATGATTTCTCATAGGCTTTCAGCGAACGTAAGAACCCGTAAAACTCAGGATCTTTACTGTACACATCTGAGTAAATCTTCGCTGCTTTAGCATCAGCATCACCGCGAGTTACGCGAGCCGTTTTATCCGCTTCCGCTAAGATAGTCGCCACTTCAAGTTCAGCTTGAGCACGAATGACTTCGGCTTTTTCACGACCTTGAGAACGGTGTTTACGAGCTACTGACTCACGTTCAGCACGCATACGACGATAGATAGACTCACTGATCTCATCTGGGAGGTTGATTTTCTTAATACGGAAATCAACCACTCTGACGCCTAAATCTTTCAGTGCACCTTTACGCGTATCTTCCAACACATTTTCCATCACTTGGTCACGCTGACCATCGATTTCCAATGCTTGTTTCGCAGCCTCAGTCGTGACGACTTCATCATCAGCACTTTCCGGCAAGACATCTTTATTACGTGGGCCTGAAACAATTTGTTTGATTTCACGAGAACCGATTTCAGAACGAAGAATGTCTGTCACTTTACGCTCTAACAGTGCTTGTGCCGTCAATGCATTGCCACCACCCGTTGCCAAGTAGTATTGACCAAAGTCTTCAATACGCCATTTGACATAGGTATCGATGATCACATCTTTTTTCTCTGAAGTCACGAAACGGTCAGAGCGGCCATCCATTGTTTGGATGCGCGCATCTAACGTTCTTACTCGATCAAACAGTGGCATTTTAAAATGCAAACCCGGTTCGTAGATTCGAGCAATTTCATTGTTATCTTTCAGAATACGACCGAAACGGACAACAATACCGCGCTCACCTTCAGGAATCACAAACAGCGACATCAACATCAATACCAGTGCAATCACTAATACTGGGATCATTAACTTACGCATTACTAGTATCTCCCTTGACGTGTATTGCTAGAGCGAGACGGTGTATTACCTGTATCACTGCTGGTTGGTGAATCAAGCTCTATCTGATCATAGGTTGATGATGATTTATCTTGACGTTTGGTGTCATTCTTACTGTCTTGGCCTGTAATTCGATCCAACGGTAGATAAAGCATATTGCCACTGGATTCTGAATCAATCAGCACCTTAGATGTGTTTGAATACACCTCTTCCATGGTATCTAGGTAGAGACGATTACGTGTCACGTCTGGCGCGGCTTGATACTCAGGGAGCAGTTTTTCAAACTGTGCCACTTGACCCAATGCTTCGTTAATCGTGCGTTCTGTATAACCTTGCGCTTCTTTCTTCAAACGTTCTGCTCGGCCTGTTGCTTTAGGCAGAATTTCGTTCTTATACGCTTCAGATTCACGAATGAAACGCTCTTCATCTTCTCGCGCCGCAATCGCATCATCGAACGCATCTTTCACTTGCTCTGGCGGACGAGCCGACTGGAAGTTGACATCGACAATCATTAAGCCCATATCATAGCTATCAATGATTTGATTCAAGGTCGTTTGGGTACTTTGACGAATTTGCTGACGGCCACTGGTTAAGATACTGTCCATCAAAGAATCACCAACCACGGCACGTAATGCTGAATCAGTTGCTTGGCGTAAGCTATCGTCAGCATTAGTCACACGATACAAGTACTTGTATGGATCAGACACGCGATATTGTACATCCATGCCAACAGTGACCACGTTTTCATCTTTGGTTAGCATCAAACCCGATGCACGTAGTGAGCGAATCGCTTGTACGTTAACGGCCGTCACTTCATCAACAAAGCGAGGACGCCAGTTCAAACCAGGATCAACGATGCGATCATACTTACCTAAGCGCAGCACGACGCCACGCTCAGCTTCACCAATCGTATAGAAACCAGAAAAGAACCACACCGCAACTGCGATTGCTGCAATGACTCCAAAGCCAATTGCGCTACCACCAGAGAATGAAGGGCCTTTACCGCCTTTCTTACCAAATCGTCCGCCCAGTTTCTGGCTCAGTTTATTGAAAACCTCATCCAAATCTGGCGGTCCTTGATCACGGCCACCTTTATTTTTGTCACCACGATTATTACCCCAAGGGTCATTATCGCGGCCATTGTTGCCGTTGTTATTACCGGGCTCATTCCACGCCATTAGAAAGCTCCATCATTTGATATGACGTTATACTGTAGCAGTCCTTTAAGTAACTATAAAGTCACGCAAAACTGCTTCTTCTCTTTTTTCTAGTCTAAACCAATCAACTTGCTGCATACGAATGTTAATCAACAAATTACCATCTGGATCATATTCTTCTTGTTGAATACATTTCATTTGTGAAAATGCACTACGAATGCGACCTTGGTGCAGTGGTGGAATACACAATTGATATTGAATGACTTGACTCGCTAATCGCTCTGTCAATGCTTCGAAAAGCAGATCAATACCTTGTCCATCCATGGCTGATAACCACACGGTTCTCGGTATTCCCTCATCATCTTTTTCGATGCGAGGTTGTTGGCCTTCTAGATTATCGATCTTGTTCATGACGACAAGCGTTGGCACCTCATGGGCGTCAATCTCTTCTAATACATCATGGACGGCTTTGATATTCTCACGAAAACGCTCATCACTGGCATCAACAACATGTAACAAAATGTCAGCTTCTTGAGTTTCTTGTAACGTGGCTTTAAATGCTGCAACTAAATCGTGCGGCAGATGACGAATAAATCCTACGGTGTCAGCGAGAACGGCAGTACCAACGTCCGCCAATTCGATTTTCCGCAAGGTAGGATCTAGGGTTGCAAACAGTTGATCGGCTGCATAAACCCCAGCTTCAGTAATGCGATTAAATAACGTTGATTTCCCCGCATTGGTATAACCCACTAGCGATATGGTGGGAATCTCAGCTCGATTTCGAGCTCGACGTCCTTGTTCTCGCTGCTTAGCGACTTTCTCTAAGCGGCGTAATATCGCTTTAATACGTTCACGCAATAAACGTCTGTCGGTTTCTAGCTGCGTTTCACCAGGTCCACGTAAGCCTATACCGCCTTTTTGTCGCTCAAGGTGCGTCCAACCACGAATTAATCGCGTAGAGATGTGGCGTAATTGTGCCAGCTCTACTTGCAACTTCCCTTCATGGGTTCGTGCTCGTTGGGCAAAAATATCAAGGATGAGGCCAGTACGGTCAATCACTCGACATTGGCATAGTTGTTCAAGATTACGTTCTTGGGCAGGAGAAAGGGCGTGGTTGAAGATCACCACATCCGCTTCAACAAGTTGAACCGCATGCGCTATCTCTTGGGCTTTGCCCTCACCGACATAATATTTAGGGTGTGGAGTTTGACGGCTGCCAGTAATAATTTGCAGTGTCGACACTCCAGCAGAAGAAACCAGCATTTCACACTCGCTGAGATCATCCCACTCACCCTTTTGCGTGAAGTTGATATGAACAAGTACCGCTCGCTCACCGGCTTCGTAACGGTCAAACAAGCAACCAACTCCTTTGTAAGTAAATAATACTAATCAGAGAATTACTCTTCTGATTTGTCTGATGGACGATCAGACCCAGTGCGTGGCTCAGCAGTGTGGTGGCTCACTGCACGTGCAGGAACAACCGTTGAAATCGCATGCTTATACACCATTTGATTGACTGTGTTTTTCAGTAAGATCACAAATTGATCAAAGGATTCAATCTGACCTTGAAGCTTAATTCCGTTCACAAGGTAGATGGATACTGGAATGCGCTCACGACGTAGTGCATTTAAGAATGGGTCTTGTAGAGATTGCCCCTTAGCCATTTTATTTTCCTTATTTGTATTTTGTTGTAGTTATTTAGCTAGTGGTGCACTGCATTATTGGTGCGGCCTTTGCATCTGAGCTAAATGAATAAAAACCCCGTTGCTACTTGTTATGACGGCGATAATGCCAAATATCAAGTAACGGATCCTTTACAGGGTACATCACGCAAAAGCGATCACATTATACACAGCTAACTCCATCAGATGCTATGGCATTTGAGAGAGTTTCTACTGCATGATCAATGTTTTCGCTATCTAACCAAGTTAAATCATCCCAGCTGCGTAACCAGGTGATCTGACGCTTGGCCAATTGACGGGTTGCACAGATTCCACGATATACCGCTTCCTCTAACGTACAATTCCCATCCAAATAGTCCCACATCTGTCGATAACCAACACAGCGAATCGATGGCAAATCCGGATGAAGATCGTTTCGAGCATAAAGTGCTTTCATTTCTTCTTCAAATCCAGCTTCGATCATCTTTTCAAACCTGAGTTCGATTCGACGGTGGAGCTCAGCCCTTTCCTTGGGAGCTATAGCAAACTGTTTAACTCGAAATGGCAGGCTTTCACCTTTCGTTTGAGTTAACTCTGTAAGAGTTTTACCTGAAATTCGGTAAACTTCCAATGCTCGTGACAATCTTTGTGGATCATTAGGATGAATTCTTGCCGCCGAAACCGGATCAATCGTTTGTAATTGATCGTGTAACTGACCCCAACCATGCTCCAAAGCCTCTTGCTCAATTTGTTGCCGTATCTCAGGGTTAGCCGCAGGAAGTGGTGAAAGCCCTTCAAGTAGAGCCTTGTAATACAACATAGTTCCCCCAACGAGCAAAGGAATTTTACCTTGCGCGGTAATATCATGCATTGCAAGTAATGCATCGCGACGAAAATCCGCCGCCGAATAGGCTTCACTTGGATCCAAAATATCGATCAGACGATGAGGTGCGAGTGCCAGTTCATGTGCATTAGGTTTGGCGGTGCCAATATCCATGCCTTTGTAGATCAGCGCCGAGTCGACACTGATGATTTCCACTGGGTATTTTTGGCGCAAACGAATCGCCAAATCTGTTTTACCTGATGCGGTCGGGCCCATTAAAAACAGAGCCAATGGTTGTGTTTGATTCATCATTCTTTTAATTCGTTATGCCAACAAGGCCGCTATGGTGGTAGAAAAATCAACGGGGCGGACAAAACTCGCATCATGAAGAGGAAGCTGCCCTTGCCAAAGCTGTTCAAGTTCCGAAATCATTTGGATGGCTTCAGACAAAGTGTAGTCACTTTTCACCACAGTGATGTGTTCAGCCAGCCAATCGGCAACAAGATCCACCGTAATAGGTTCATCATCAGCCGTAAAATTAGCGGACACGTAAGATAGCAGATCTGGGATTAAGTTTTGCAGGTTTTGTTGCCTCAACGGTTGAGGTACGCCCATCACCATGATGCTTGAACCATGACGTTCTTTAAGCTCAATCCCTAGCGTATTCAACATCGGCTGGCAATGCGCTAACGCTTGATGTTCTTGTGCTGAGAGCTTTATGGAGAGCGGCACGAGTAAGGGTTGGCTTTTCAAGCCGCCTTGTTCGGTATGCAACTGGCCGCGAGTTTTCAGCCATGCTCCTTTGATAAGAGAAAGCAATACGACGCCCTGTTTGGACCCCATTAACAGGTACTGCCCTTTGATTACCGCAATAGCTTTACCCAACTGTTCGAGCTGCAGCATTTCACCTTGATCTTGATGTGCGATAGGAGAAAGTTCGGCTGCTGAAGCTGGCGGTTGAGTTGCCATCAGCTCTTGATAGAGTTTCACTTCCCCGCTCAAAGGTGAGCCCGTTGGCTGGCGCTCAGCTTTCGCCCGAGAAGAAGATGGAGAGCCGTTTTGCTGCCAATGGCTACGCTTTGGCGTTTCAGCTATGCCGTGCGCGGTTGTACTTTCTCGCTCAGCTTTTCGTGGATAAGCGGGAGTGTTGTCAATCGCTTGCCACACTTGCTCTGGAACGGTGTTATGCCCCTCAGTTTCTTGGCACACACTATCAATTGCAGTGTCATTCTCAATGCGATCCACAGTCTCCGCATCGGGCTGATGAAAAGCCGATGGTTTGAGCTGCGGCTTCTCAATGTGCTTGCTTTCAGCCAGTGCACTACTGAGTGCTTGATAGATAAAATCATGCACTAATCGCGCTTGATGGAAACGCACCTCGTGTTTCGCGGGATGGACATTCACATCCACTTGATGGGGATCGAGCTCAATGAAGAGTACATAAGTGGCGAACTGATCGCCTCTCAGGCTGGTTTCATAACTTTGCCGGATAGCATGATTAATCAGCTTGTCACGCATCATCCGCCCATTAACGTAGCAGTATTGCAAATCACTCTGCTGGCGCGCGCCTTCTGGAGTCGTTATCCAACCATGCAAGCGAAGCCCTTGATGTTCCAACTCAATGTTCAGCATATGGCGAACAAAAGCGTTGCCACACACAGCCGCGATTCTTTTTTCCTCTTGAGCGGCCGTTTTAGCCGCTCGATATTGACGTACCATCTTGCCGTTATGGCGCACATTGATGGTGACATCAAACCGACTCAAAGCAATGCGTTTTAGTAGCTCATCAATGTGAGTAAATTCTGTTTTCTCTGTGCGTAAAAATTTGCGCCGAGCGGGCGTATTAAAGAACAGATCGAGAACTTCGACAGACGTTCCAATCGGGTGTGCGGTTGGCTGCAACTTAACCGCCATATCTCGACCTTCACTGTATGCTGCCCAAGCTTGTTCTTGCGTGGCTGGACGAGACGTCAATGTAAGCCGAGAGACTGAGCTAATACTCGCGAGCGCTTCTCCACGAAAACCTAGGCTGACGATCGCCTCTAAATCATCTAAGGTGTGAATTTTAGAAGTTGCATGGCGGCTTAAAGCGAGCGCCAATTCCTCTTTTACTATCCCTTGCCCGTTATCGCGCACACGAATAAGCTTCGTACCTCCCTTTTCGATATCGATATCGATACGAGAGGCGCCCGAATCCAAGCTATTCTCCACCAGCTCTTTAACGACAGAAGCCGGCCTTTCAACCACTTCACCTGCGGCAATTTGGTTAGCAAGACGTGCGGGTAGAATCTTAATCGTCATACTCATTACTACTTATTGGGAATGATCAACACTTGCCCTATGGCGAGCTGATCAGACCGAAGTTGGTTTACTTGGCGAATACTATTCAGACTCACTTGATATTGGCTGGCAATTTTGCTCAAAAACTCGCCTTTTTCAACTTTATGCTTACGCAGCGGCTTATCCTTCAAACTCACCGTTATCTTCAGTTTCTGCCCCAGCGTTAAGGTGTCTGAACGCAAGTTATTCTCGCGTTTAATCGCATCCACACTCACTTTATACGTGCTCGCTATCTTGCCCAAATACTCGCCAGATTTCACCACATGCGTAACAATTTCCGTTTCTACTGGGTTGCTGACTACAGGAACGCGAATCGGAGCTGACGTGGCCGGAATCGTTAAGATTTGACCAATCGACAAATTGGCATTTTTTAGTTTGTTGGTTGCGATTAATGCTTGAGTCGAGGTGCCATATTTATTAGCGATAACCGAGAGTGATTCACCACGCTGCACTTTGTGCTTTTGCGTCTTACCACGATTAGCAAACAGAGTGCCCTCGGGTGGGTTTTCTTCAAAATACTTGACGATGGCGGTTGCCAATGCGCGAGCCAATTTATCTTGATGCGAGCGCTGAAATAGCAATTGTTCCTCGGTAGGGTTAGAAATAAAACCCGTTTCAACCAACACCGAAGGAATATCGGGCGACTTAAGTACTGCCAAACTTGCGTTGACTGGCTCTGCTTTATGTAAGTGGGCTACTTTTCCCATTTCGCCTAGCAGATGAGTTGCCACCTTGTAACCCTCTTTTTGTGAGTGACTAAATTGTAAGTCCAGCAAGGTTTGGCTAACGTTTCGATCGCTATTGTTTTTTGCCAGCACTTCACCAGCCCCACCTAACAGTTCTGATTGCTGTTCGTGGTTCTCAACCCAGCGAGCTATTTCCGTATTCGCACGCTTGGTATTTAACACAAACACCGAGCCCCCCCTAGGTTGCGGGGTATGAAACGCATCGGCGTGAATGGAGACAAGTAGGTGTGACTTATTACGACGCGCAATTTCAGAACGTTTATTGAGATTGACAAAGTAATCGCCACTGCGTGTCATGACCGCCTTCATTCCTGGAACGGCGTTAATTTGATCTGCGATCTTCTTGGAGATACTTAAGGTGGCATTTTTTTCATATTTTTTGGTCGGGCCAATCGAACCGGGATCTTCTCCACCATGACCCGCATCAATAGCGACCACGATATCCTCTGTCCCTAATAACTGCGAAGCATCGCGACTGACTTTAGTTTGGCTGGCTGGTTTTACTGTCGCCTTGTCACTATCCAAATTGTGCGGTAAATCAACCACCAAGCGATGCCCATACTGACCACCCGGCGTTGGCGCAAGTTTAAATGGCTGAGGGTTCACTTTGCGCTGTAACTCAAACACCAAGCGATACGTCCCTTTCTCTGGAGGCGAGCTATTACGAATTTGCTTGAGAACAGGACTATCCGTGACTTTAAGCGGCAATTTTGTATTAAGCGTGGTGTTTTTTAAATCAACCACCAAACGCTCGGGGCTGCTTAAAGTGAAATAGCTATAATCCGCTTCAGTTTTGAGATCGATAACCACTCGAGTTTCATCTGGAGAAGGCCAAACGCGCACGCCTTCTAATGCATTCGCGTGCGTCGTCGAAGTAAATAAAACACAGCCCCAAACCGCAAGCGATAGAGTTATCGTTCGTAACAAATGGATGATGTTCAACATAACTCCAACTGACTCAGCAATGAGGATCCATAGGGGCTGTTTGCACTCAGAAAAGCTTGCCTTTGTTCGCCATCGTAGCGTAGCTCAACATCAATATCTGCGGTTGGAAGTAGACCGCTGCCTTTTTCTGGCCACTCAACAAGGCAGATCGCATCCGGTGTGAAATAGTCACGAATACCCATAAATTCCAACTCTTCCGGATCGGCCAAGCGATAAAGATCAAAATGGTATACTTGCCAATCGGCTAGTTGATAAGGTTCAACTAAGGTATAAGTCGGGCTCTTGACGTTGCCAACATGGCCTAATGCGCGGATGAAGCCACGGCTGAAGGTTGTTTTTCCAGCACCGAGATCACCATGCAAATAAAGCGTGGTTTGCGCAGAGCATCGCTTAGCCAAAGCTGCGCCTAATTTTACCGTTTGCTGTTCGTCTTTTAAGGTAAAGATCTTAGTACTCATGAATTACCGCTCTCAAGTGTCGAAAATTGACTATATAAAAATCAAAAGAACTCGAATAGTAAACTGGGTTGGAATTGAGAGACAAGCTCTCTTCTGTAAGTAAAAGGAAAAAACTCGCTTTTTATGTCAGTTTAATCCACATCACAGACGATCATTTCCTAGATCCTCAATAAAGGATCCGTTAAGATCCTCGCCCCTTTTTGCAACGAGCTCATCGATAATGGACTACCAAGTACTGGCAGACAAAATTAAAATCTGGGCACGTGAACTTGGCTTCGAAAAGGTCGGGATCTGCGATATCGATCTCAGTGAGCACGAAGAGCCTTTGCAGAAATGGTTGGATGCTGGATTTCACGGTGAAATGGACTGGATGGCGCGCCATGGAATGATGCGAGCTAGGCCACATGAACTCCTTCCCGGCACCGTCCGTGTGATCAGCGCACGCATGAATTACTTACCCCCAGATGCTCGGTTTGCCAGTGATTTGAATAATCCTAATTACGCTTATATCAGCCGCTACGCTCTGGGGCGTGACTACCATAAACTGGTACGCAACCAGCTCAAAAAACTCGGCGAAAAGATTGAACAAGAAGTGGGGGCACTCGGTTATCGCCCTTTTGTGGACTCCGCCCCAATACTAGAGCGGCCTTTAGCACAAAAAGCTGGACTTGGTTGGACTGGCAAGCATTCACTTATCCTTGATAAAGAGAGTGGTTCTTGGTTTTTTCTTGGTGAACTACTGATTGATTTGCCGCTGCCAGTCGATACACCAAGCAGTAATCAATGTGGCAAATGCACTGCCTGCATCACCTCATGCCCTACACAAGCCATCGTGGAAGACGGTGTTGTTGATGCTCGCCGATGCATCTCTTACCTCACCATAGAATATGATGGCGTAATTGCTGAAGAGTTTCGCAAGGCAATGGGTAACCGCATTTACGGCTGTGATGATTGCCAGTTGGTCTGCCCTTGGAATCGCTTTTCCGACCTCACTCAACAAAATGATTTTCATCGCCGTCAAGCACTGGATGAACCAGACTTAGTTGAACTGTTTGCTTGGGATGAGGCCACCTTCTTACGTTATATGGAAGGTTCGGCTATTCGCCGAATTGGCCACCAGCAATGGTTGCGTAATCTTTCCATCGCTTTAGGAAACGCGCCATATTCACAACGCATTATCGCAGCGCTAAACACGAGGTTAGGCTTGTCTGATTTATTAGACGAACATATACATTGGGCGCTAGTAGAACAAAAACGAAAATCATCGGAGCCAGCGAGTGCATGCTCTAGCAATAAGAAGCAGCAGCGCTTAATTCGAATTGTCGAGAAAGGGTTACCGCGTGATGCGTAAAAAATGAGGTAATTGCATAACTAATGAACACAGACTTTGATATGTATCTCAAAATACCAATTTGTGGACAAAATTTTAAACACGACACTGTTTTCTATAATTAAGAAAAGTTAGCCACATCAGCAATTAATGACAAGGATCAAAGATCTTGATATTAATGATCATACAGTTAGTTGACCTAATGGTGACAAAACAACAAAAATCAATTTAAAAACAATTAGTTACACAGAAAGATGGCAAGATTAGAGAACAGAGCCGCATTAAAAGATCTTTCACTGACGCTTACCAGCACTTCACTAAAAACACGTTATACACCAACTTATCCACAATTAATTTTTGTGGATAACTCTGTTAATGAATAAGAATAAATAGCGACGAAAAGCCAGATTCTACAGAGACTAACCTGTGTATTGAAATTCAGCACGTAAGTTATCAAGACGGCAATAAATCCGCTTAGAACTGCAGATTATTTTTATTTTAGGGAGTTATGCTTCACAGCATTAAAGAAAGAGCATAAACCAAATACTGGTTTGAGTTCAGAGAATACTCTGAAAGAAGCTGGAGCGACACATAACCGTTACCTCAATCTTGGCAAGGTTGCGCTCTACCAACTGAGCTAGTGTCGCAATGATTAATCGTATTCACGCTTAATCTAAATTTGGTTGCGGGGGCTGGATTTGAACCAACGACCTTCGGGTTATGAGCCCGACGAGCTACCAAGCTGCTCCACCCCGCGTCCGTATTGTGTCACCGTTAAGTACGATGAAAACTTACACTCTCTAACAAGAGAATTTGTAGCGACACACGAGGTTCACTTTCTTTAAACAAAGAGGCGTGACCTCAACCTTAA
>NZ_NDIM01000133.1:0-20168 GCF_002241375.1 Vibrio sp. V19_P1S1T109
TTCCTATACAGTAAAACTTTCAAAAATTATTTGGCATTATAGACGAAAAAGACTCGCAATTGGCGAGCCTAATCGGGAAAAAGTAGAATTAGGATTCCGCTTCCTGCTCTAAGTACTTTTCAAGTGCTTTAAGTCGCTTGTGCATATCTTCGATACGGTGAACGCGAGCGGCAGTTTTACGCCATTCTTTGTTCGGTTGCAACGGAATACCAGAAGAGAACATGCCTTTCTCGGTGATGCTACGCATCACCATCCCCATGCCAGTAATAGTGACCCCATCGACAATCTCGATATGGCCATTGATCACCGCACCGCCACCAATAATGCAATATTTGCCTATGTGGGTGCTGCCAGCAATGATGGTACCGCCAGCAATTGCAGTGCCATAGCCAATACAGACGTTATGTGCAATCTGTAATTGGTTATCGAGAATGACGTTATCTTCAATAATCGTGTCATCTAATGCGCCACGATCAATTGTCGTGCAGGCACCGATTTCAACTCGATTACCGATCCGGACTGTGCCAATTTGCGGAATTTTAATCCACTCACCTTTCTCATTGGCATAGCCAAAACCATCAGAACCAATCACGGCACCTGACTGAATAAGGCACGCCGAGCCAATTTCCACTTCGTGGTAAACGCTGACATTTGCCCACAACTGGGTGTTAGCGCCAATTTTGGCGTTTTTACCGATGAAACAGCCGGCACCAATGGAGACGTTATCGCCCAGCTGCACACCCGTCTCAATGACCGAGTTTGCACCAATAGAAACGTTCTGCCCTAGCTGGGCATCCGGTGCAACAACCGCAGAAGAGCTGATATCACTCGCAGGTCGCGGTGTCGTGTCCAGCGCTTGCGCCACCTTTGCAAAAGCAACGTATGGATCAGCGACGACCAATACATTGGTTGTACACAATTCACGTTCACTAGCCTTGACCATAATCACCGTTGCGCGGCATTGACCAAGGTGTTTGTTATATTTGGGATTAGAGAGGAAAGTTACGTAACCTTCCTGCGCCTTATCCATAGGTGCGACAGCGGAAACTGTCGCAGAGCCATCACCAAACAGCTCTCCCCCGGTGATGGTTGCCAATTCGGCTAAAGTCAGTTTTGCCATAATAATATTATTTTAGTTGTTTAATTACTTTCTCTGATAGGTTGTAGTCCGGCTTACCATATTGCATAGCTTGCACGTCAACAACGATGTCATAACCTTCTTTTTCCGCAACTTTCTTCACAGCGTCTTGAATCACCATGAAGAGTTTTTGCTTCTCTTCACTCTCACGACGCGCTGAGGCTTGCTCTAACGCTTGCGCTTTGATTTTGTACTTGCTGTCTAATTGACCAATTTCAATACGCAGCTTCTCGATCTCATCTTGACCTAGCAGTTCGCCATCACGTTTAAGTTTTTCAATTTTGGTTTTTGCTTCAGCTTGAATTGACTGTAGCTCTGCCCCTTTATCTTTAAACTCTTCTTGTAATTTTTGCAGCACAACTTCTCGTTGAGGTAATGCTTGGAATACTTGCGCGGTATTAATGTAACCTACTTTCTGCGCCGCCTCAGCGGCTTGCGCAAAAAATGATGAACTCAGTACAACTAGGCCCAATCCTGCCGCTTGAATCGCTTTTTTCAAAATACTTTCCTCTAATTAGAATGTTCTGCCGATCGTGAAAGTGAAGAACTCTTCATTATCACCTTCATAAATTTTAATAGGTTTGGCAATTGAAAATACCAATGGCCCCATAGGTGACATCCACTGTAGTGCCGCACCATAAGAGGAACGGTAATTCATTGGATCTGAGTAATCGTAATAATACTGATCACCATAACCGAGTTTCCCATCTTTGTAATCGAACTCTGTATCCCAAACGCTGGCCATATCGAAGAAGATGCTGGTGCGAATTTGGCTACGAGTTTCATCAGAGGCAAATGGCGTCGGTACAATCAGTTCTACACTGGCTAGCGCGACCGCGTTACCACCGACAGAGTCATCTGTTGCGCTATAGCAGCGGTTGTTGCCACCATTATTGCCATTACATCCTGTCGCATCGTTATAAATCGCTTTCGGTCCAGCCGAGTTAGATCCAAAACCACGCAAAGTGGTAAAGCCACCTGCATAATAGTTTTCATAGAATGGGAACAAGTTATCGTTACCATCCGTTTTCCCGTAACCATTACCATACCCTAAGCGTCCTCTTAGCAAGAGTGAAAACTCATGTTTTTTGGTTAATGGGAAATACTGGCGAACATCGTACTGCGCTTTGAAATACTTTACGTCTGAACCCGGCACGGTCATCTTGTAGAAAGCGCGTTGGTGATTCCCCGCCGTTGGGAAAATGGTTCGGTTTAAATTATTGCGCGTCCATGAGATGTTGACGTCAAAGTCATTGGTGATCAAACTGCCATCATCGCTACGATTACTCGCTTGAGACTGTAAGAATTGACTGACTTGCACATACTCATCGATATTACCGATCTTGTTGTGCGTGTAACCGATACCGAGGTCAAAACGGTTTAATTCGTCAAATGGGAAACCCCACGTTAAACTTGTGCCGTAGCTTTCATTGGTATAATCAACAATACCAGCTTCAGAAGCCTCAAACTGGTTATAGAAAATCTTACCACCCAAACTGACACCATCAAGGTTCCAGTAGGGATCACGGTAATCTAAACTGATGTTCTTTTGATAGTCGTTCATCATGGCATTGATGCCAACTCGATTACCTGAACCAATGAAGTTGTCTTGTTGTAAACCAACCTGAAAACTCACGCCTGATTCTGTACCATAACCGACACCAAAGTTAACACTACCTGAGTTGGCCTCTTTCACGTTGTACACCAGATCGACTTGGTCTTCACTACCAGGTACACGTACGGTTTGCACATCCACTGTTTCAAAGAAGCCAAGACGGTTCAAACGGCTCTTACCCGTATCAATCGCTTTAGAGCTCAGCCAACTGCCTTCCATTTGACGCATTTCGCGGCGCAAAACTTCATCTTTGGTTGAGTTATTACCGACAAAGCGAATATCACGGACATAGATACGCTTACCCGCTTCCACATGAACAACCAAGGAAACTTCTTGCGTTTCATCATTAAATTCTGGGATGGTTCGAACTTGAGGATAAGCATAGCCAGCTTCACCCAATACTCGTTTTACATCTTCTTCAAGCTTGGTCACCAGTGAGCCGTTATAGGTTTCCTCGGCTTCAAACGGGATCAAAGCGGTAAATTCAGCCTCTTTGCCAATCAGCTCTCCGCGGAATTTAACGTCTTTGATTTTATAAGGCTGACCTTCGCTAATGCCTAAAGTGATATAAACGCCTTTTTTATCAGGAGAAATAGCAACTTGCGTGGAATCGACTTGAAACTTTAAGTAGCCACGGTCGAGGTAGAAAGAGCGCAAAGCTTCAATATCAGCGGCTAAGACCTGCTTTTGGTATTTATCATCAGAGAGGAAATTCCACCACGCCACATCGACATTCAAATTGAAGCGTGACAAAAGCTCTTGGTCACTAAAAACGTCATTGCCAATAAAGTTGATTTGCTGGATTTTCGCAGAAACCCCTTCACTGAACACAAATTTAAGGTCCGCACGGTTGCGAGGTAAAGGTGTCACCACCGCTTTTACGGTCGCGTTGTACTTACCTACGCTGTAGTAAAAATCTTCCAACCCCTTTTCAATGTTGCTCAAGGTCGTACGATCAAGCGCCTCACCGATGCGGATATTGGATGCATCAAGATTCTGCTGCAACTGCTCTTCTTTGATCGCTTTATTTCCGGAGAAGGAAACACTTGCAATGGTTGGACGTTCTTTAACCTGAACGATCAGAACGTTGTTGTCTCGTAATACTTTGATGTCTTCAAAGTTGCCCGAAGTGTAAAGTGCTTTGATAATATCCGCGACATCTTGTGCATCAACGGTATCACCAATTCGAACGGGCATTTTAAGCAATGCAGCGCCGAGCGCAACGCGTTGAAGCCCTTCAATTTGGATATCCTGCACTACGAAATTCTCGGCACTATGTGCTGAGAGGCTGGTTGCCAATAGTGTCGCGAAAAGGATCTGTTTCATTGCCATATTTATTCTTGTTATTCCTTGCTACAACTTCTGCCTAATGGTTACAAATCACAGGCGACTAAAATCATTAAATATTGCCACAGCCATCAAAGAAAAGATGATCGCCCCACCAATTCGGTATCCCATTTCTTGAATCTTCTCTGGGACAGGACGACGAATAACGGCTTCAATTGCAAAAAACAGTAAGTGTCCGCCATCTAACATTGGCAGTGGTACTAGATTGATAATGCCTAAGTTGACACTAATCAGAGCCAGAAAACCCAAGAAATAGACCAAACCATAGTCAGCGGTAGTTCCAGCTCCTTTGGCAATCGAAATCGGCCCACTCAGATTATTCAACCCCACATCACCGACCACCAGTTTTTTCAACATGCTGACGGTTAAGTTGATCACTTGCTGTGTTTTTTCAACCGCTTTTCCGACTGATTCAAATACACCATATTGCAGCTCAAATCGATAACTTTCCGGCCATTCTGCGACTTTAGGAGCGATTCCCGCAAAACCTATCGTTTTGCCTTGCGGTAACTCACGAACGTCAGGCGTAAGCTCGATAGTCAAGCGTTGTTCATCACGCACAACAACCAATGAAACTGGCTGATTGGGATGGCTTTGTATCAACTCCACAACTTGCTGCCAATGGTTTATCTTCGCACCGTTGGCTTCGATCAAGGTGTCGCCAACTTCTAACCCGGCCTTCTCTCCGGCGCTGCCTTGAGAAACATTGGTTAGCGTCAGCGATATTTCAGGGACAAATGGTTTAAAACCCAACGCTCCCATAGCAGACTCTGTTTCTGGGTTAAAGTTCCAAGAACGGATATCTAATGTTTTGATTTCATCCACACCAATTTCATTATTGGTTCCGACGGTGAGCGTTAATTGTTCATCACCAATATGGCTAATCAGCCCCATATTGACCGATTCCCAATCTAAGGTATTTACTCCTGAGACTGCTTTGATCTGCATTCCTGACTCTAAACCCGCTTGAGCGGCGATCGATTGCGGGGCAATTTCGCCAATCACAGGTTTTACCGCTGGAACGCCAATTAAGAACACGAGCCAATAGGCAAAAATGGCGAAGAAAAAGTTAAAAGCAGGCCCAGCACTCACGACAGCGACACGTTTCCACAATGGTTTTTGGTCAAAAGCTAAGGGTTTTAATTCAGTTGGAACATCATCAACACGGCTATCGAGCATTTTAACGTAGCCGCCGAGAGGAATCATTGAGAGGTTGTACTCGGTGCCATCTTTGGCTACTCGGCTCCAAAGTGATTTACCAAAGCCAATGGAAAATTTTTCGACTTTAATTCCGCAGCGACGTGCTACCCAAAAATGACCAAATTCATGCACAGCAACCAATATACCTAACGCAATGATGAAAGAGACGAAATTCCACAAAATACCACTCATAATAAATGCTCTTGTATGATTTGCTGGGCAATAGTGCGCGCCATTCTATCGAGCTCTAACAAGCTTTCCAAGTCATAGCAATGTAACTGAGTATGTGCTGCAGACACTTTTGACAATACACGTTCATTAACTTGTGCGATATCGGTAAAACGAATTTGCTTATTTAAAAAAGCTTCAACGGCTATTTCGTTGGCTGCATTTAAAGAGGTGGTGGCATGTTGCCCTTGATAGCAAGCATCAATCGCCAATCCCAAACAAGGATAACGCTCATAGTCCACATCCATAAAACTCAAATTACTTAATTTGGTAAAATCCAGTGCCGGAACACCCGCAGTAATGCGTTCTGGATAAGAGAGAGTTAAAGCAATTGGCGTGGACATATCGGGTTCCCCCATTTGCGCAAGCACCGAACCATCACGGTACTGCACCATAGAGTGGATCACCGATTGTGGGTGGATTAACACTTTTAATTGCTGTTTCGATGCATTAAACAACCACTTAGCTTCAATATATTCCAAACCTTTGTTCATCATGGTAGCGGAATCAACCGAAATTTTCGGCCCCATCGACCAGTTAGGATGAGCA
Source organism: Vibrio sp. V19_P1S1T109 (assembly GCF_002241375.1). NCBI lineage: Bacteria > Pseudomonadati > Pseudomonadota > Gammaproteobacteria > Vibrionales > Vibrionaceae > Vibrio > Vibrio sp. V19_P1S1T109. Next base: position 6,078 of record NZ_NDIM01000133.1, read on the forward strand.
ATCGCTTGCTGTGGTGAAACATCAGCTAACGTGGATAAATCACTATAACGAAAAGGGCCGCCAGAACCCGTGAGCAGAATATGTTGCACACCATGTTCTTGTAAATCACAGCGACCCAAAGAGCCTTGTATTTCAGGGGGTAAGCATTGAAAAATCGCGTTATGTTCGCTATCGACAGGGAGCAATTCAGCACCGTATTTTTCGACCGCATCAATAAACAATTGGCCAGACATCACCAAGGCTTCTTTGTTTGCCAGCAAAACACGCTTGCCCGCCTTTACCGCAGCCATGGTTGGTAACAAACCTGCCGCACCAACAATCGCCGCCATCACCGTATCCACCTCATCTAATGCGGCGACGTGGCACATGGCGTCTTCACCAAATAATACGGTTGTTTTTAAGTTCAATGACTGCAATTGAGCTAAAAGCTCATCCGCCGCCTTTTGGTTTGACATTACCGCATAAACTGGCTGCCAACGCTGACATAGCTCACGCATTTTATTGACATTATTTCCCGCGGCTAAAGCCACAACGGAAAAGTGTTCGGGATTTTGAGCCACGACTTTTAATGTGCTTGCCCCAATTGAACCTGTGGCCCCGAGAATCGTTAACTTACGCATAGCAACAACCGTGAATTAAGATTGGGGTAAGACAGCTTAACCCAAGCATTAGAAAATGAAATACAGTAGAGCAAAAACGGGAAATGCAGCCGTCAGGCTATCGATACGATCCAAAACGCCGCCATGCCCAGGAATAATATTGCTGCTGTCTTTAATTCCTGAAACACGCTTAAACATACTTTCGACCAGATCACCGAGCACAGAGATAATCACAGTCGCTAATGTAATACCGACCATCGATAACGTATTTGTAAACCGAATATCAAACCAATCAGCAGTAAACCACGCCACAATCAATGCCGTAATAATGCCACCAATCAACCCTTCAATGGTTTTATTTGGACTGACTGCTGGTGCCATTTTGTGCTTACCAAAACTTTTGCCCGCAAAATAAGCGCCACTGTCTGCAGCCCAAACAATTAAGCAGACAAATAGCACCAACTTAGCACCGTGGTATGGCTCACTCAAAAAGGCTTCTGCGCGTAAAAAAAGTACGCTCCAGAAAAAAGGAAGTAGCGTAAGCACACCAAAAAGGTGCCTAAGTAGATTGGATTTTTCCCACCATGGACGGGATTTAGGATAGGTAATAGCTAAAAAGCTAGAAAACAGCCACCAAGCCACCCCAACACTTAATATCACATAGTGATTCGAGTTCATGCTGGCTAGGCTAACGGCATCAGGGGAAATCAGTAGGTAACTTGCTCCACCAATAATAATGGCTGGCAACAGCGCCAGATACCTAGATGTCGAATCGATAAACTGCGTCCATTCCCATACACCGACGAGCGCCACAAGGGCCAAAACGGCCATAAATAGGGAGAGTGGCAGTTCAAAAATGCCCAGCATCACCAGTGGAGCTAATATGAGCGCCGTGATAATTCGTTGCTTCAAACTAATGGATCCTTTATTTCTGTTCCATCAATGCCTTAACCTGTTCCCCTGTGCAGCCAAAACGGCGTTCACGGTTAACAAACCAAGTCACTGCTTCAATTAAACTTTCTTCACCAAACTCAGGCCAGTAAATCGGCGTAAAGTACATCTCTGCATAGGCCAATTGCCATAACATAAAATTACTAATACGACATTCACCGCTGGTACGGATGAGCAAATCCACTTCAGGAATATCAGACATCGTTAGCGACTGTGTAATCAGCGTCTCGTCAATCTGATCAGGAGAAAGCTCACCGCTCGCCACTTTGACCGCGATAGAGCGCATTGCTTCTGTGATATCCCATTTTCCGCCATAGTTTGCGGCGATATTAACGACCATGCCACTGTTTGATGAGGTTAACTCTTCTGCCTGGGCGATTTTTGTTTGTAAGCGTGAGCTAAAACGTGTTTTATCACCAATGACTCTAAGACGCAGATTGTTCTTATGCAGTTTTTTTACTTCTGTGGATAACACAGTAATAAATAACTCCATCAACACGCCCACTTCAGCTTCCGGACGCCGCCAATTTTCACTGCTAAAGGCAAACAAAGTAACGGCTTTAATACCCAATTTCGCTGCAGTAGAAATCGTTCTTCGGACCGCTGCTACACCATTCTTATGGCCAAATACACGAGGCTTACCTTGCGCTTTAGCCCAACGGCCATTTCCGTCCATAATGATTGCGATGTGTTGGGGTAATACATCAGATGAGAGGGATGAGTTTTGCATAAGAAATTAATTGATTACCAAACTGATAGGGCAAAATAGCATAAAAAAACGCTGCACTGTGAGCACAGCGTTTTAGAAAGGCTAAAAAGAGCGAATTAAACTTCCATTAACTCTTTTTCTTTTGCAGCAAGAACTTCATCAATTCTCTTAATCGCTACATCGGTAAGTTTTTGAATCTCTTCTTGCGCTTTATGATCTTCGTCTTCAGAGATTTCTTTATCTTTCAGTAGAGCTTTTAAGTCGCCATTGGCATCACGACGAATGTTGCGAACCGCAACGCGACCACCTTCGGCTTCACCACGAACAATTTTCACCAAATTACGACGACGTTCTTCGGTCAGTGGTGGCAGTGGTACACGAATAACCGTACCTGCAGACATTGGGTTTAGACCCAAATCAGACATCAAAATCGCTTTTTCAACTTTTGGCGTCAACTCTTTATCAAAAACAGTGATCGCGAGAGTACGTGCATCTTCAGCTACAACGTTAGCGATTTGATTCAGCGGTGTCGAAGCACCATAGTAATCGACAGAAATGCCGGAGAGTAAACTTGGGTGAGCGCGACCAGTACGTACCTTAGAAAGGTTGTTTTTCAGGGCATCTACGCTCTTATCCATACGCTCTTGAGCGTCTTTCTTGATTTCGTTAATCACAAATATCACCTACTTGTTTTTTTGTTTTGGAGTGATTAGTCAGCGGTGCTAATTAGTGTACCTTCCGCTTCACCCATTACCACGCGACGTAGTGCGCCCGGTTTGTTCATATTAAATACGCGGATTGGCATTTTATGGTCACGCGCTAGCGTAAACGCGGCCAAGTCCATCACTTTTAGCTCTTTTTCAAGCACGGTTGTATAAGACAGCTTATCATACAGTTCTGCGTCTGGGTTTGCCACTGGGTCTGCACTAAATACGCCATCTACTTTTGTCGCTTTTAGAACCACATCCGCTTCAATTTCAATACCGCGCAAACAGGCAGCAGAATCGGTTGTGAAGAATGGGTTACCAGTACCCGCTGAGAAGATCACAACACGGCCTTGACGTAGTTGGCTGATAGCATCGGCCCAATTGTAATCGTCACACACACCTTTAAGAGGAATGGCAGACATCACGCGCGCATTCACATAAGCACGGTGCAAAGCATCACGCATTGCCAAACCATTCATTACGGTTGCCAGCATTCCCATGTGGTCGCCCACAACACGGTTCATGCCCGCTTCAGCAAGACCTGCGCCACGGAATAAGTTACCGCCGCCGATGACAACACCCACTTGAACACCCAGTTCAACCAGTTCTTTTACTTCCTGTGCCATGCGATCTAACACCGCAGGATCAATACCAAAACCTTCTTCGCCTTGTAGCGCTTCACCGCTAAGTTTTAACAGGATACGTTGATAGGCTGGTTTAGGATTCGTAGTCATGGAGCTTACCTTCCAAATAGAGAGTTGTTAATTAACAGTCATGATTTAAAACTGAATACTGAATACTGAATTCTAAATCATCACAATTAGTCTCAATATGCCATTCGTAAAAAGACCGCAGCCTTGGCTACGGTCTCTTTTTAGGCAAAATCGCTAGGATTAACCTTTTTGAACCATTGCAACTTCTTCAGCGAAGCTAAGTTCTTGAGCTTTCTCAATACCTTCACCAACTTCTAGACGTACGAAGTTAGTAACGGTTGCGCCTTTAGCTTTCAGCATTGCGCCAACAGTTTGAGAAGGATCCATGATGAACGCTTGACCAGTAAGTGATACTTCACCTGTGAACTTAGTCATGCGGCCTTCAACCATTTTCTCAGCAATTGCCGCTGGCTTGCCAGATTGCATTGCGATTTCGATTTGGATTTCACGCTCTTTAGCCACAACTTCTGCTGGTACATCTTCAGGGTTCACGTACTCAGGTTTTGCAGCAGCAACGTGCATTGCTACGTGTTTGATGGTCTCTTCATCCGCTTCACCAGCAACCACAACACCGATACGGTCGCCATGGCGGTATGAACCTACTTTAGCGCCTTCGATGTAATGAACGCGACGGATAGTGATGTTTTCACCAATTTTAGCAACAAGAGCAATACGCGCTTCTTCAAATTTAGCTTGAAGTGCTGCGATATCTAGACGCTCAGCAAGTGCAACCGCTAGAACTTCGTTAGCGAACGCTAGGAAGCTTGAGTCTTTTGCTACGAAGTCAGTTTGGCAGTTCACTTCTAGAAGTGCTGCAAAACCATCAGCTTCTTTAATTAGGATAGTACCTTCAGCTGCGATGTTACCTGCTTTTTTCGCTGCTTTAGCTGCGCCGCTTTTGCGCATGTTTTCAATTGCTAGTTCGATGTCAGCGTTTGCTTCTACAAGCGCTTTTTTACATTCCATCATACCTGCGCCAGTACGCTCGCGCAGTTCTTTTACTAGAGCAGCAGTTACAGTTGCCATTCTCTATTCCTCAGTTGATTCTGGTGGTAAAAATCAGGGGCCGATTGTTTGGCCCCTGATGCTAACTATAACTTGTTCAATGCATCAATCGTGTGACACATATAATCAAGTGTGACTCAGAGCCGCTATTATTCTGCTTCTACGAAACCGTCTTTTGCAGCAGCAAGTGCAGCTGCATCTTTGTTACGACCTTCGTTAACCGTTTCTGCAACAGCATTTAGGTAAAGCTGGATTGCACGGATTGCGTCGTCGTTACCAGGGATAATGTAGTCAACGCCATCTGGGTTAGAGTTAGTATCAACAACAGCGTAAACTGGGATACCTAGGTTGTTTGCTTCTTTAACTGCAATGTGCTCGTGATCTGCATCGATAACGAATAGTGCGTCAGGTAGACCGCCCATATCTTTGATACCACCAAGAGATTTCTCTAGCTTCTCCATTTCACGAGTACGCATTAGAGCTTCTTTCTTAGTTAGCTTATCAAAAGTGCCATCTGTTGCTTGAATTTCAAGCTCTTTTAGACGCTTGATTGACTGACGAACAGTTTTCCAGTTAGTTAGCATGCCGCCCAACCAGCGGTTGTTAACGTAGAATTGGTTGCTTGCGATAGCCGCTTCTTTAACAGCTTCAGATGCTGCGCGTTTAGTACCAACGAAAAGAACTTTACCTTTTTTCTCGCCAACTTTTTGTAGCTCAGCTAGAGCTTCGTTGAACATAGGAACAGTTTTTTCTAAGTTGATGATGTGAACACGGCTACGAGCACCAAAAATGAATGGCTTCATTTTTGGGTTCCAGTAACGAGTCTGGTGACCGAAGTGAACACCAGCTTTTAGCATGTCGCGCATTGATACAGTTGCCATTTAAAAATCCTCTATGGGGTTAGGCCTCCACATTCCCCATGTATCCGACCCCTAACATCTATTCGGTTGTTGCCGATAGTTTTATTGTTGGAGCACCCCGGAACACGTGTCGGAATGTGTGTGATTTAAAGATAATGTGTTTAGAAAGGAAGGTGGGCTTCGTCATTTCAGAAGAAAACGCACTTCGATTCCGGCGCGCTTTATACCATATTTAGCCCTTCTCTGGCTAGAAAAAAATACGACACATCATGGCCTAGGTAAGCTGTAGTTATGCAAACAATTCTTACTTACCGACAGGGATCCCTTGCGATTCATCCATGCACTGCTAGAATAACGCCCATTCGCACAGTTAAGTGCTTAAGAATTAATGCATAGAGAAAGCCGATGTCTGTAAAAATCAAAACTGCTGAAGAAATAGCCAAAATGCGCGTCGCGGGTAAACTGGCTGCCGATGTCCTTGAGATGATTGAACCGCATGTAAAAGTGGGCATCACCACTGAAGAACTTGACCAGATCTGCCACAAGTACATCACTGAAGTACAGCAAGCTATTCCAGCACCATTGAATTACCACGGTTTTCCTAAATCGATCTGTACCTCTATTAATCACATTGTTTGTCACGGTATACCGGCAACTCAAGATACGCAGTATGGGCAATTACAGCGTCCAGCGGTACTGAAAGAGGGTGATATTCTGAACATTGATATCACGGTTATTAAAGATGGCTACCACGGTGATACCTCAAAGATGTTCTTTGTCGGTGAAGTGTCGCCAGCAGATAAGCGCCTATGTCTTGTTGCGCAAGAGTGTCTTTATATCGGCATGAAGAAGGTCAAACCCGGAGTTCAATTGGGTGAGATTGGTACTGCGATCGAAAAACACATTAAAACCAATAATAAAAATAACCCACGCCTTAAATTTTCGATTGTGAAAGATTATTGCGGCCACGGTATTGGCGCTCAATTTCATGAAGAACCACAAGTGGTTCACTATAAAAACGGCGACAGAACCGTACTGCGTGAAGGGATGATTTTCACTATCGAGCCAATGATTAATGCGGGTAAATTTGGTTGCCGCCTTGATGATGAAGACAATTGGACGGTTTACACCGCCGATGGCAAAAACTCAGCGCAGTGGGAACACACCATTTTGGTTACCGCCACTGGCTGTGAAGTGCTGACGCTGCGTGAAGAAGAAACCATTCCGCGTCTGATGCATAACGCCTAATTACATCGAACCAAAACCTTATCAATCAATATCCCTCTTGCAGGGATATTTTTTTATCTGCAGTGATTTGATACAGTCAGTCTACGTTGTGACATATCACTAGCATGGATTGCCGTTATGCCTTTTCAGTCTCCCCTCACCTTTACTGACACACAACTCACTATCGGCGAGCTTAAACAACAACTTGAACAGTTCACTCAACATCAGAAACATCAATTTTTGCACCACCATCCGGTCAACGACTTGGTATTAGGCCGCTCTGAATATATGGATCAACTGCTCTACAGGTTATGGGAACATTATTCATTTTCGCAGGTTCCAGACATCAGTTTAGTGGCCGTCGGAGGCTATGGCCGCGGTGAACTTCATCCTCTTTCGGATATCGATATTCTGGTCGTCTCCAATCATACTTTACCCGCTGAACTCGGCAGTAAAATTAGCGAATTCATTACCCTGTTGTGGGATTTGCGTTTAGAAGTGGGCCATGCCGTGCGTACCGTGCAGCAGTGCGCTGAGATTGGCCGTGAAGATTTAACCGTCGCGACAAACTTACAAGAAGCTCGGTTATTATGTGGCAGCGAAGAGACATTTTATAAACTCAAGATGTTGATTCATTCCGAATCATTTTGGCCAAGCGAAACCTTTTACCGCGCCAAAATTCAAGAGCAGCGCGACCGACACGCTCGTTACCATGACACCACTTATAACCTTGAACCCGATATCAAATCGACTCCTGGAGGCTTAAGGGACATTCATACTTTAAGCTGGGTGGCTAGACGCCACTTTGGTGCAACATCACTGCTTGAAATGAGTCGTTTTGGTTTTTTAACTGATGCTGAATATCGTGAGCTAGTAGAGTGCCAAGACTTTTTATGGCGCGTGCGCTTTGCGCTGCACATTGAATTAAAACGCTATGACAATCGGCTTATTTTTGCTCATCAAGCTCAAGTGGCAGAACATCTGGGCTTTACGGGTGAAGGGAATCGCGCAGTCGAGATGATGATGAAAGAGTTCTACCGTACGCTACGTCGTGTTGCGGAACTCAACAAAATGCTCCTGCGTCTGTTTGATCAAGCCATACTCAATAACGGCGAAGAAGCCGTGGCAGAAATTTTAGATGATGATTTTCAACGTCGTGGCAACTTAATAGAAGCTCGCAAACCCGCGCTTTTCCAAGCTCGCCCTGAAACAATTTTGGATATGTTTATTCATATCGCCAATGATTCCAGCATCGAAAGCGTCGCACCCACAACCATGCGCCAGTTGCGTACAGCCAGAAGGCGGCTCAATAAATTCCTGCACACCATTCCCGAAGCGCGTGAAAAATTCATGGCATTGGTACGTCACCCTAACGCACTACATCGTGCGTTCAGCCTGATGCATAAATTAGGCGTGCTCGCCGCTTATCTTCCCCAATGGAGCCAAATTGTTGGACAAATGCAGTTCGACCTATTCCATGTTTATACGGTCGATGAACACAGCATTCGTCTTCTCAAACACATCAATACCTTTAGCTACGCACAAAATCACGATAAACACCCCATCTGTTGCGAAGTTTACCCACGCCTCCAGAAAAAGGAGATGCTGATTCTGGCCGCTATTTTTCACGACATTGCCAAAGGGCGTGGCGGCGATCACTCTGAAATCGGTGCGGTAGAAGCCTATGATTTTTGTATTGAACACGGTTTATCAAAACCTGAAGCAAAATTAGTCTCTTGGCTGGTACAAAACCACCTCTTGATGTCGGTAACGGCGCAAAGACGCGACATTTACGACCCAGATGTCATTACCGAATTTGCCAAAAAAGTGCGCGATGAAGAGTATCTCGAACATCTTGTTTGCCTGACTGTCGCCGACATCTGCGCTACTAACCCTGAGCTTTGGAACAGTTGGAAACGCACCTTGCTGGCAGAGTTATATCACTCAACACAGCGGGCACTTAGGCGTGGGCTTGAAAACCCGGTAGATGTGCGCGATCGCATTCGCCACAACCAACAAATGGCATCCGCATTGCTTCGTAAAGAAGGCTACAGCGCACGCGAAATTGAAGTGCTTTGGCAGCGCTTTAAAGCCGATTACTTTTTGCGTCACACTCACAAGCAGATCGCTTGGCATTGTGAGCACCTACTCAAACATAGCGACCCAAGCCAACCGCTGATCCTAATGAGCAAAAAAGCCACTCGTGGCGGCACTGAATTGTTTGTTTACACTAAAGATCAACCCGCCCTCTTTGCGACTGTAGTTGCTGAACTGGACCGCCGAAATCTCAATGTCCATGATGCGCAGATCATGTCAAGTAAAGATGGCTACGTCCTTGATACCTTCATGGTACTGGATCAAAACGGCCATGCAATTGACGAAGAGTGTCACCCATCGTTGATCAAACACCTACTCAGTGGGCTAGAAACGGGTTGGCAGAACAAACTGAAATTGCGCCGCACACCACGTAACTTGCAACATTTTAAAGTCAAAACTAAAGTCGATTTTTTACCCACCAAAAGCAATAAACGAACCTTAATGGAATTAGTCGCACTTGATACTCCGGGACTGCTGGCAACGGTCGGAGCCACATTTGCTGACTTAAACATTAACCTGCATGGTGCAAAAATCACCACCATTGGCGAACGAGCAGAAGACTTGTTTATTCTCACCGGTTCGCAAGGCGGAAAATTGAGTGAAGAAGAAGAGTGCACGTTACGTGAAATGCTGATTAAAAATGTTTCTGAACTCGCGCCAAATTAAACGGAAAAGGAAAGCGATCTGGTCCACAACTTGAACCATTGATATCACGATGAACTATCTCGGGCGAGCATGGACTGCTACATTGAAATGGTTCATTGATGTGTCACAAAATACAATAGAGGTTGCCTATGTATCCCTACCTCACCGGTTTAGGCATTCAAGATCCTAAACAGATTGAGCGCTATTCACTTCGTCAAGAAGCCCATAAAGATGTGTTGAAGATTTACTTTCATAAGCAGAAAGGCGAGCTGTTCGCTAAAAGCGTGAAATTTAAATACCCTCGACAAGTAAAAAATGTATTGGTCGATAGCGGCAGCCATCAATACAAAGAGGTGACGGAGATCAACCGTAATTTAACCTTGGTGATTGATGAACTAAATAAAATCACTAAGCCGGTTCCTATGAGTGATCTCGATCTGAAGCAAAAAATATTGACTGACTTGCGCCATTTGGAAAAAGTGGTCACGAGCAAAATCGCTGAAATTGAAGCTGACTTAGAGAAGCTAAAATAGTCTCAAGACGGTAAAGTAACTTTAGATACCCAGAGCATCGAATAACCCTGTTTCAGATAACTCTTCACTGACAAAAAAGGTTCCCAAAGGAACCTTTTTTGTTGCTAAGTCTAAGCCGTCAATCAATATTGAACGCTGACAATGTTATAACCAACCCGCCCAAAAGCCGACCCAATACAGCGCAATCGCGGATACAACACCTGCCACGATATCATCGAGCATAATCCCCAAACCACCATGCACTCGTTTATCTAACCAACTGATCGGCCACGGTTTGAGCATATCGAAAAAGCGAAACAGCACGAATCCAGCCACCAGCCATTTCCAATCTAAACTGGGCAATTCAAACAGTGGCACGACTAACATTGTTATCCAAAAACCAGCAAATTCATCCCACACAATCGAACCGTGGTCATGCACTTTCATGTCGTCAGAAGTCACTTGGCAAATTTTCACGCCCACCAAGCAAGCCAGCACAACCACAGCACAATATACAGTGAGAGGGAGCTGTACTAACAGTAAATAAAAAGGCACTGAGGCAAGCGTTCCCATTGTGCCGGGCACGATAGGCGATAGGCCACTGCCAAAACCCGTGGCCAAAAGATGCCAAGGGTTCTTTAATGAGATTAATGCGATAGGGTTTGTCATCCGTTCACCTTAAAATGATCATAGCCGCTTAACTGCCAATTGAGTTTTTTTCCTTGATGCTGAAGCTCAAAAATACCCTGCGGGCGAATTTGGCCAATGCAACTCACCTTACAACCGCAATGAGCAAGCGCACTTTCGATGGAACCTCGGTTATGCTCTGGAACAGTGAAACACAACTCATACTCTTCACCGCTGGTTAGTGCATATTGCTGGGCTATTTGTCTCTCGCCCACAAACTGCAACAGCTCTTGCGAAATAGGCAACGCACCAACATCTAAACTCACCCCAACATTTGAACGATGCAAAATATGCTTGAGATCAGACACCAAACCATCGGAAATATCAATTGCAGAAGAAGCCAAATGAAGCAATGCTTGGCCAGCAAGAATTCTTGGCGTTGAGAGATAGTGACGCTTTTCAAGCTCTTGGGCAAAAGGTTTATGGCGTAAGCTTGGGTCAAGAATCACATCGAGCCCTGCTTGGCTATCACCGAGTTCACCAGTGACGTAAACCCAATCTCCCACTTTGGCTCCACTGCGCAGTAGCGCCAATTCTTGTGGCACAAAACCTTGTACTGTCAAGGTAATGCTCAGTGGTCCTTTGGTTGTATCTCCACCAATTAGCTGAATATTGTAGTAATTCGCAAGTTCGAAAAAAGCATCACAAAAGGGTTTTAGCCATGCTTCATCGACACTGGGTAGAGTGAGTGCGAGCGATACCCAAGCAGGCGTTGCCCCCATCGCAGCCAAATCACTGATGTTAGATGACAATGCTTTATGAGCCACCCAAGCCGGATTCGCATCGGTTAAAAAATGAGTGCCTGCGACTAAGGTGTCGGTACTAATGGCGATCCGAACATTTTCTGGTGCTTTGACTAATGCACAATCATCTCCTAGAGCAAGAGAGACATCTTTACGTTGTGACTGACGGTTAGAGAAATAGGTATCGATTAAATTGAATTCACCGAACATAAAAAATTCCCTGCCCTGAGTTTTTATTATGTACATCATTTCTCATCGCTTAGGGCTTTCGCGGAGAAAGATCCGTCATAAAAAAGGTCAGCGAATGCTGACCTTTTATTTTAAAACGACTTATTATTTTTTGCGTACATGTGGGGCGGCTTTATCAAGCACGCCATTCACAAATTTATGGCTATCTTCAGCAGCAAATACCTTTGCTAACTCAATCGCCTCATTGATGACCACTTTATATGGCACATCATCGCGACGAGTCATTTCGTACATGGCTAAACGAAGTAACGCCAATTCCATCATGTCTAAGTCTTGCATTGGACGAGACACGAAAGGACGCAATTTGCTATCTAGCTCTGTGTGGCTTAGCACTACACCCGTGAGTAGATCACGGAAATATGCAACGTCGGTTTCTGGAGCCGCTAACGCTGGCTCAGCAGCATGATGCTCTTCTTCATCATACTTACCACCCGAGAGGAATTGCTCTTCGATAGTGGCAACATTTTCTTTTGTAATTTGCCAAGAATAAATTGCTTGTAGCGCAAATTGACGTGCATTACGACGTGCGGCTGGTTTCACACTGGCCCCCATTAGGAATCGATTTCTGAAAGAACGTTAATCATCTCAAGCGCGCTTAGTGCAGCTTCTGCACCTTTGTTACCAGCCTTGGTTCCCGCGCGTTCAATGGCTTGATCGATGGTATCAACAGTTAGAACACCAAATGCCACTGGAAGGCTGTATTCCAGAGACACTTGCGCCAAACCTTTATTGCATTCACTGCACACATAATCAAAGTGTGGCGTACCACCACGAATCACAGTGCCAAGAGACACGATAGCGTCGTATTTACCCGTTTTTGCTACGCGTTGAGCAGTAAGAGGTAATTCGACAGCACCAGGGCAGCGAACAACAGTAATATTGTCATCGCTAACTTGTCCGTGACGCTTTAAAGTATCGATTGCACCAGAAAGCAGGCTTTCGTTAATAAAACTGTTGAAACGAGAAATAACGATAGCAATTTTTGCATTTGGTGCGGGGAAACCACCCTCGATCACTTTCATAAGCCTTCCTTTAACTATATACACAAGTGAGAATCGCCGGATTCTAGCACAATTTTGTGAGCAATATCTAATGGAAATTCGGCTTAGACGGCAAACCAAGCGGCTAATCAGCGAAATAATAAAGGAAGCGTTGGGCCTGTCTCTTGATCACAAGTCTGGTGAATCAAGAGACTTAGCCAGTTCATACCCTTCAAGGATGGTTTGTAACCTAAACCATCCTTGCCATAATGTCTTTATAGAAGCACGACCCGTTCGCTTTGTATTCTTCCAACCCCCTAATCGAGCAATACCTCTGTAAGCCCATGATATGTCCGGAGCTTCCTTCGGTAGCCCTTTTCTTTCTAGCTTTAGCCACATTAGCTTCCATGCTTTGCCTTTTAATATCGGCTCACAACTGCTCTTAGATAACTCATCTGATTCATTCATAAATCTCAACTGGAGCAACCGAGTCGCGATAAAAGCCAGAATAACGCTGAGCCTTTCTAAGTTATCTTTGCTTTGCATTCTCAATTGCTCGACTTGAGTGCCTTCACTTTTCCAGACTTTATGAAAATCTTCAATTAGCCAGCGCTGCTCATAATAACTGACGATTTTAAGTGCCTCTTCCCTGCTCGTTACTGGCTCTGAGGTCAGTAAGTGCCATGCGAGCTTATCGTTACTCTCTCCTTGCTCTATGCATCCCACGTAGTAAAGCGGAATGTTATTGAACTCTTTTTTATTCGCGGGAGATTTGAGTGTCACGGGGGCATATTTGATGTCTAGGTGAACCGTGCGAGCTTTACGGCCGCCTTTTTGCGGTATGTCGAGCACTCTTTCTCCTGCTGATTGAAGCTTGGAAGCGTAGTCATAAAGACGATTATCATGCTCTTTTATACAGCGACTTTGCATTGAGCGAACGAGGAATCGCTGTTGTTGCTCTTGCTTGTAAGTGAGGTATTCAAATAGGTCGGCTTCTCTATCGCACACAGAAATAACATCTGAGATTTTCTCGCCAAGTCGCTCTGCGACATGGCGAGAAGCTTGCTCCCATTTATAGCTTTCTTTCTCTTTGTATGGTCGAGTGGCGTACTGGTGTCCTTGTCCACGCTTTTCAATATCTCGAGTCCAGCGTTGTTGTTCAATTAAGCCAACAACCACTTGAGTTTCGGGAGCAAAAAGTAAGGTCGAGTGTATGAACATAGCTCGATTTCGATTGCCTTGATTGGAGTGTCCAAGTTCATCTTGTATGCTGCGATGGGAGTAGCTTAGAGAAGTCGTATCTTCTAATGCAAGAAGTGTTTGTTGTTCTAAAGCCTCTTGCGCTGTGACATAAAAGCCCGCTTCAGCGATATCTTCTGCTTTGATTTGCTCATTACGGATAAAGCG
>NZ_NDIM01000128.1:0-19960 GCF_002241375.1 Vibrio sp. V19_P1S1T109
CTCGCAGCCAATCAGCCCTTAGCGGTGGTTTATTATTTAAAAGAGAAGTTAAGAATGCTGTGGTCGCAGCCATCAAAGATAGAGGGTGAGAGATGGCTAGAAAGCTGGATAGATGAAGCGAACCACTCAGGCATTGTGATGCTAGAGAAGTTTACTAAGACCCTGAGGAAGCATAAGGATGGGATATTGGCATTTTATGATAAAAGGATGAGTAGTGGTCGAGTAGAGGGTGTGAACAACCGAATAAAGACGCTGAACAAAGTCGCCTATGGGTATCGTGATTGGGAATTTTTTGAGTTAAAAATCAAAGCCAGTCATGAGGCGAAGTATCGATTTTCCGGATGAACCGGAATTGTCATCACAAACGGTCGATCTCTCAGTCTCTATTAAGCAAGTTATCGCAGATCTTGCGCCGTTAGCGTTAAAGCACGACCAACAATTGAGCTTTGAAGGGCAGAGTTTGTCGGTTCAAGGCGACGAGCTATTACTCGGCGTGTTGTTTAAAAACTTAATCGATAATGCGATGCGCTATTCTGGCGTACACAGCCACATTGATATTACGTTGCATGGCGATGATCAGTTTATTCAAGTGAATGTGACTGATAGCGGCCCCAACATCACGAACGAAGCCCGAGAAAAAATATTTGATAACTTTTATCGAGCTAACAGTGAAAAAGGCGATGGGGCAGGGCTTGGAATGTCGATTTGCCGTGATATCGCCGCGCTGCATAATGCCACCGTCGAGTTGCTGCCTAGACACAACGACAGCAACATCTTCAGGGTTTGTTTTTATCTAAGCTAACGGGCCTCTTCTGTTTTTATCCATACTCTTTAGCGGCATGGCGCAAAAATATCTTGCGCTTTCTCGTATGCATTGGTTGATACATCCATAATGCCAAGTAAAGAGTGAAAGAGATTACTTTGAGCATAGGGCTGAGTGGCTGTTTGACGTAAACAGGTTTGATTCACGCCTTTCGTTCGGGCAAATTCGTCAGATAACCAGACTAAAAGCGGTACTTGAGTTTGATAATCGGGTGCTAGGCTGTACGGCATACCATGTAAGAACAGTCCATTTTCTCCCAGCGATTCCCCATGGTCGGAGACATAAATCAATGCGGTGTTGTATTGCGCTTGCAGTGACTTTAGCTTTTCAATCAGCTGCGCCAAAACAAAATCTGTGTAACGAATAGTGTTGTCGTAAGTATTCACTATCTGCTCAACGCTGCAATTTTCAATATCCGCTCTTGGGCAATCAGGTTGATATTGCGCCATGTCTTTAGGATAGCGCTTAAAGTAGGTTGGCCCGTGACTTCCAATAATGTGCATGAAAATCATTCGGTTACCAGTTTGGTTGGCAATTTCTTCATCTAAGTTGTCTAGCATTGTGACGTCATAACAAGTGCTGCCGTCACATCGGCCTTCTCGCGCAGTTTTATCCAGCTCTTTCTGCGGAATATTTTTCGCGACGCCTTTATCGCCTCCATCATTCTCTTTCCATAAGAGGTCGACGCCTGCGCGCTGCAAGATATCGAGGACATTGTCTTGGTTATCCGCTTTGGTTCGATCAAAATTATGACGATCCATATTGGAAAATAAACAAGGTACAGAGACCGCTGTCGCAGTACCACAAGAGGCGACATCACTGAAAAATATAGGCTGATAAGGCGCGGTATAAGCATTGGTATCACGTGTGTAGCCGTAGTATTGGTAATTTTGTGCGCGAGCCGTTTCTCCTAGCACAAATAAGACTAAGGTTGGTTTTTCTGCATCACGGCTATGGGTAATTTTCGGTTGCTGCTGCGCATCAGCGCCGATAATTTGATACACCACGGGCTCGGTAAAATAACGATCTTTCACAAGACCATAAGCGCTATAGACAAAGTGAGTGGGGATGATCATTTTCTTGAGGTAACTATTGTTGCGTCCAACCGACGAATAGTTCTGATAATACAGCGCCGCAATAATGACGATGCCGAGTAAAGAGAGCAATATTGATAGCGCTTTATAGCCTAAAAAGCGGGAAATGGATTTTTCTACTTTAAGTGGCGAAAGCAGTAATAGAGCAGCAGGGAGGATGCCCAACGCTGAGATCCAGACAATGGAATAGAGACTGACATAAGAGCCTGCCTCACTGCTATTGGTTTCAACGACATTGAGCAACATGTCTCGGTCGACAATCGTGCCGTAATTGTAACTCGCATAACTCACCACAGCAGAAAGGATGAGTAAGACCGCAAAAAAAGGTTTTAGAAAATAAGGCCACGAAAACAGTTGGAAAATAACGTTCAGCGCCAAAAAGAAAAAAATCGGTATTGAGAACGCAAACCCCCAATTGAACTGCTCAGCAGCCGAAAAAATCTGTGCTAATTTGGCATAAATAGGGATGTTGAGTACCAAGCTGAAATAGAGAGCAAGCAACAAGGTAATACTTGCGTATGAGAAGCGAGGATTTTTCATTGTGGGTTCCATAACATACCGTGTGATGAGAAGACGTTATGGAACTTATAAAGATCTTTTCTTAATAAAGGCTTAAGAAATTCAATCGTTAGAATGAGATGAGTTTGTGGTGGTTACTTATCTTAGTACCTTGCGCACCTTGTCGAATGCTAAAAGTGATGGCGTAAATACTATTGCCGTTCGTCTTTAGGAGAGTCCATGACCACCATGGTGGTGATCGATTTCACCGTTAAGCACTCACCAAGCACATCGGCGTGAAAACGTTTATAGGCGCTGAGATCTTTGGTTTCGACGCGCAGCAAATATTCGTTCATCCCGGTAATGTTGTGGCATTCGACCACCTCCTTGGCGTAGCGCACATGTTCTTCGAAACTAAGCTGCGCTTTTTTCGTGTGGCTGTTTAAGCCAATTGCCACATAAGCGACAAACCCGACATCAAGTTGGGTTTTATTTAAGACCGCTCGATAGCCTTTAATGATCTGCTTACGCTCGAGATCCTGCACGCGGCGCAACGTGGCGGAGGGCGATAAGCCGATGCGTTCGGCTAGCTCGACATTCGAGACTCGGCCATCAAGTTGTAGCTCTTGCAATATTCTCTCGTCAAATCTGTCCATGGCTTATTTTTATTGCTCAATATTGGTGGTATTGACCAATATAAGCACAATATTGCCAGCCGATACCATTATTATTTGTTCATCATTATTAAATAGAGAAAGACGATGGATTACACACAATGGTGGCCACTGGTGGCTTTTGCTTTTGTTTCGACCTTTTCACCGGGTCCAAACAACATCATGCTGATGACATCCGGTGCGAATGTGGGCTTTATGCGCACTATTCCGCACATGCTTGGTGTAACGTTTGGTTTTAGCATTATGGTGCTATTGGTTGGCGTTGGGTTAACGGGTTTATTCCATCGTTATCCTATGTTGCAACAAGGTTTGCAAATTGCCTGCACCATTTATTTGGTCTATTTGGCGATAAAAATTGCGCTGAGTAACCCTTCGCAGGGAGAGAAGCAGTATCAACCGATGTCATTTGTTTCGGCTGTACTGTTTCAATGGGTCAACCCCAAAGGTTGGTCGATGGCTCTGACTGCGGTGAGTGTATTTAACCAAAGTGCGAGTTGGGCGCAGTTAATACTGATTTCATTGGTGTTTGCTTTGGTGAACATTCCGTCGGTCAGTGTTTGGACTGCGGCGGGTAAACAGTTGAGCCACTGGATGAATCATCCAAGTTATGTCCGCTGGTTTAACGGCGCGATGGGCGCGTTGCTGCTACTGTCCGTTGTTCCTATGTTGTAGAGATTTGGTGAGACGTTGCTGTGTGGGAGCATTATCAACGCAGCAAAAGAAAGTGGGTACTGAGCGACCCACTTTGTTTATCTAGCTTGCCTGATATTAATCGTTCGCTATATTGCCCATAAAATTAACGCCAATATTTGCGGTGAGAGTATGCGTAGGCACATTACTAACGGATAGACAGTGGCGTATGCCAACGCAGAAGCGCCACTGCTTTCGTGCAGCGCATTCGCAAAAGCAAGAGCAGGTGGATCGGTCATCGAGCCTGCCAGCATGCCACAGATAGTGAGATAGTTAATATGGCCTAAAACACGAGCCAGTATTCCGACAGTGATCAATGGAATACCCGTGATCAACATGCCGTAACCCATCCAACTGACGCCATCGCCTTGCACTAAGGTTTCAACAAAATTACCCCCAGATTTTAACCCGACTACGGCTAAAAACAGCACAATACCAATTTCTCGTAGAGCAAGGTTCGCGCTGGGTGGCATAAACCAATACATTTTGCCAATGCTGCCGATACGCGCCAAAACCAGTGCGACAATCAGCGGTCCTCCAGCTAAGCCGAGCTTAATGGCGGCAGGGAATCCCGGTAGATAAAACGGAATAGATCCGAGTAATACCCCAAGTCCAATCCCAACGAAGACTGGTAGCATCTGCACATGCTGTAATTTTTGGTGCGCGTTGCCGACCATGCCACTGACCGCTTCAATCGCTTCTTGACGCCCGACTAAATTGAGAATGTCGCCAAACTGTAAGGTAGATTGGCTGGTTGGGATAAGCTCAACCCCGGCACGGTTTAAACGCGAAACGACGACGTCGTATTTCTCTTTTAAATCCAGATCGCGCAGCTTTTTACCAAGCACAATCTCGTTGGTGACGACTAAGCGCTGTACTCGCAGCTCAGTGCCGCGTGTCGAAAGTGATGCATCGACCTCTTCGCCAATCACCAAGCGTGCTTTTTCTAACGCTTTTTTATCGCCGACCAGATGAAGCAAATCATTCACTTCAACTCGTGAATCGGGTTTGGGCACGGAAAGGTGTTCACCACGTTTGAGGCGCGAGCACACAATATCGCCATCACTGAGCGCGGGAATGTCTTTTAAGAGCAGGCCATTTAAGTTGGGGTTTTTAATCGCAACGTTAATGGTGTGCAAGCTCTCTTTTTTGTGGCCGTTGTGGATCTCAAACTCTTCGGCTTCGGCGTCAACATTGACACGAAAGGCAATTCTGAGCAGCCACATGGTAAGCAAAATACCGCATATGCCAAAGGGGTAAGCAATCGCATAGCCCATACCCGTCAGGTCAAGCATGTTCTCTTGGCCACCTAACTCAGTCAGGATTTGTTGCCCTGCGCCTAATGATGGCGTATTGGTGACTGCACCGGAGAATACACCAAGAATAACAGGTAAAGGCACATCAAACAGATAGTAAAGCGCGACCGTCACCACACAGCCCAGCAACACAATCAGTGCGGCAAAGGCGTTGAGTTTTAGTCCTGAGCTTCGAAGTGAAGAGAAAAAACCGGGTCCGACTTGTATACCAATGGTGTACACAAATAGGATAAGGCCGAACTCTTGAATAAAATGCAACGTATTGTAGTCAAGAACCACACCCCACATTCCTGTAAAGTGACCGACGAGAATGCCGCCAAACAGCACCCCGCCGATCCCTAAACCAACACCGTAGACGCGCCAATTCCCTATCCACAAACCCAGCACAGCTACCAGCGAGAGAATGCTGATAGAAAGTGCAATGTCACTCATGATGAGTCTCCTGAACAATTTAAAAACGGCTGGTGGGCAAGCTTAATGAACGGCAGGGGTAGGCGTAAGAACTCGGTTAGTGGTTATGTCTACAGCTGGAGGGTTCAAATACGGCATTGAGAAGTCACCTAGTGAAATGAACTCTCGATGTCGTTTTGTGGTTGCCCTGAACTTATGACCAGTAATACTGTAATGAACTACAAATGTTAACTATAGGTATGCAAATTTGTGCACCGGAACGAATATTAAATTTCTCAGATAACTAATTGTTAGATAAGAGTTAAATTTATCCATTTCCTGTGCGTTGCTCACCACTATTTTTATCGAGAAAATAGCCCATACCGCGTTTAGTTTTAATCAGTGCTGATGAGAAAGGGTCATCAATTTTTTTGCGTAGACGACGCATATACACATCGACTACGTTGGTTAGGGGATCTTGATGGAGGCCCCAAACATTAGCAAGAATCCGTTCTCGGCTAAAAATATGACCAGGTTTATGCATCAATAGCTCTAATATTGAGAGTTCTTTGGCGGTTAACTCAATGGCTTGCCCTGCCCGTGTTACGGTCATGGTTGATAAGCAGAGCGTTAAGTCTGCAATGTGCAGAGTGGGCATTGGCGCAGAGTCAGAATGTCGACGTTGCAGCGCATCTAGGCGAGCCAGTAACTCTTCAAAATGAAAAGGTTTTGCCAGATAATCATCCGCACCAATGCGTAGGCCCCGAACCCGTTCTTCAACTTCGCCCAGTGCAGAAAGCATCAAAATGCGCACATCAATACCGGCTTCACGTATTTGCTGACAAAGAGTTAATCCATCGGTGTGCGGAAGCATTCGATCTAAAATTAAAAGATCGGGCTCGCCGCTTATGAGTGTTTCAAGTGCGTATTGCCCATCATTTAGTCGCTGAATGTGGTGACCTTCTGCTTTGAGCCCTCGCTCAATAAAGTTGGCAATTCTGGCATCATCTTCAATTAAAAGAATTCTCATGATTCTTCCTCTTCCAGTTCAAAGGTAAGTGTAACGGTTGTGCCTTGAGCCAATTGGCTTTGGAATGCGATGGTTCCGCGTTGCTGTTGCACAATGTTATAAGCCAGCGTTAAACCAATCCCCAAGCCATCAGGGCGATAGCGTTTGCCGTTTTCGGACCGAAAATAGCGTTGGAAAATCTGTGCGAGGTCCTCTTGGTCAATGCCAATACCGTGATCTTGCAATTGAAGATGAAATTGCTGGGGCTCAACTAGCAGAGTGAGCGTAATAGGCTGGTGATGTGGATCATAGCGCAATGCATTATCGACGATAATTCGCACGGTCATCAGTAGCTTATCTAAATCAGTATGAAAGATCCGAGCTTGCCAGTTTGCCTGTTGTGGGTGAAGACATTCAAGTTGCACTTGATGCGCGTGAGTTAAAAGGGTGGCTTGTCTCGTCACCGACTGCCATAGACTCTCTAAGGTTATGGGGCTAAGAGCCGGTTGGAACAGCTTTTCATCTTGACGGATCAGCAACAATAAATCGTCGATCCGATAGGAAAGGTGGGTTGCCGATTCATTGATACGCTGTAGCGTTTGTCGATACTCTTCATCACTATTTTGACGACTGCGAAGGGTAATTTGCGCTTCTCCTAAAATGGCCGTTGCGGGAGTACGCAATTCATGGCTGACGTTCGCAAAAAACTCTTTCTGCTGGCGTTTAGCTTGCTCCAATGTTTCGAGTGCATTGGCGAGTTCTTGGGTGCGAGCAGTAACTTCTCGCTCAATGAGTTGACGCGAAGCGATCTCTTTTTGCTGCGCATTTTCAAGGCTTTGTGCCATGTAATTAAAATGCTGCGCTAGGGTTCTGAGCTCACTTGGCCCGCTGACCGATACTCGATGGTTAAGATGGCCTTGTTCTAAAGCTGAAGTGCTTTTTACCAGCTCCGCTAACGGTTTGGATAAGGTGCGCAGTAACCAGCCTCCGAGTAGCAAGCCAAAGACTACCCCCAGTGATGATAAAGTTACAATGACATTTTCTACATCAGATAATGATTTCATCGCTGCCGCTTCATAGCGTGCAGTACGTTGTTTCTGTAGAGAAATAGCTTGATTCAGCAGCTGGCGTAGGTCGGTGTTATCCACCTTATCAAAGGTGTCACTGAGTAAAAGCCAGCGATCATTATTGTCTGTGATTTTTGCGATTTCCCAGGATCGAAGCGCTGTTTTTAACCGTCCAAAGTTAGTTTCAAAGAGAGAAATGACTTTGATTTGCTGAGTGATCTCGGCAAAGTCTTGGTTGGTGATGCCGTGTTGTTGTGCTTGCTCGGTTAGCAAATAGAGCTCGCTGAGCAAATCTTCAATCTTTGAAAAGCGCATGTCTCGTTTGAGCGTGCTGCCATCTTTCGTCAATAAATACTCGGCAAGCCAAATTTTCAACTGCTGTTTTTCCGTGCTCAACTGCATAAAGCTTTGCAAGATTTGATTGGAGATCTGTCCGCGCTGAATGTGCTCATTAGCGACGTTATTTGACCATAAAGCGGTGCCAGCTTGGGCTAAGATTAGGGTGAGTAACAGAGCCAGTACGAGAGATAATTGATAACGAAACATAATGATCGCCGCATAAATTCAATAGATGAGCAGAGTAAGCGATCCGTTGGTATTGGGTAAAGAATATTCATCTGAAGTTAATCTAAGCGCATGCTTTAGGTTCATCGAGAGGCTGTAAATTACTCCCATCAACCACATTACTCCCATCAACTAGATAATTAGATAAGGTCTTCATCATGCAACGTACACATAAAAGAATTTCTATTTCAGCATTATTACTCTGCGGGTTGTTACCGCTGTCCGCTCAGGCTTCTGACTTATTGGTTAATAACAATATTAGCCATCAAGAGGTGCTTGATGCCCAGCAAGCTTGGGGAGAAGCGTTAATCAAGATAAGCCAGACTTATGAGCAAAAAGGTCATGCTGAAGCGAAGAAGTTGGCAAAGCAAGTATTAGACCAAGCGTATGGCTATCAACAAGGTGCGGTGCTTTTCAAACCTACGCTTGCCAGTGGGGAGCAAACCTTTCGTACAGAAGCGGACGGAGCACTATCGTATTTTGTCGGCAGTGATAAGCAATACCCACAAGATTCTGGCTTTGCACTAAAAGGTTGGAAGGAGTATAGCTTTGATAACGCAGCAGTCTACATCAACGGCGATGTGGCCTTAACCATGGGGCACGTTAAGCTCATCGACAATAAAGGAAAGAAAACCGTGGTGGATAAAAGCTGGGCATTTAAGAAAGATGAACAGGGCCAACTGCGAATTGTTCTGCACCATTCATCACTGCCTTTTCAACCTTAATTGAGGGGAAAACTTTTAGATGTGGGTGATGGTAATACACCCACATCGCAGACCTTTCTGTTGTGCCAGTTAAACGCCAGCACGCTTGAGTAGGCCAGCCATCAGTGGCGAGCTTGAACGAACCTGTTTTGATTTGTTCTGTAATGTTTTAGCCAGCGTTGGGTTATTGATGCTTTTGGCAATGTAGGCCATTGAATGATAGAAATCTCCTGCGGATTTCATTTTATTGGCGTCATTTAATGGTGCTAACAGTTGCACCATGGTTGTGCCACTCATCGCTTGTTGGGTGGCGTACTCTTGTACTGCATCGAGTAGAAGATCGAGATCGACCATCGCCTCGGCACTTTCCACACCATGTTTTTTCATCTCTTTGCGGTTACGTTTACGCATTTGCTTAATGACAAAGGCCGGTTTGTTGAGCTTTTTAAAAGCAAAGTAACCAAGAACGACTGCAAGCACGACACCGCCCGCCACATAACCCCAAATAGAACCGGAAGATTCAACAACAGGCTTTAGGGTTTCAACGGTATATTCAACGGTAGTGGGTGTATCAGACATTATTATTTCCTTAGAATGCAGCTTCAAAATCAGAAGCTATTAATTAATCTGGCAGGGGGAAAAGCGCCTTGCGATGAATCAAAGATCCATGAAAAGGAGAGCTTCTGCCTCACATTACTCTCTTTTTGGGGTGAGGAGGCAAGAAAGCAAGTCCATTTTAGGGATTATTAATGAGTTTGTTGATAATTGTGCGAGTTGGTCACACAAATTACGCCATTGCCTCTGTGTGTATGAGCTTAGTGAGGTGATATAAAGATTGAAATGCACAGTCGTCATGAGGTTTAATGTTACGGTAACATTCAGTTGGAAAACAGAATAAAAATGAGCAGTATGCAACGTAAAACTAGGCCTACCCTGCAAGATATCGCAGACCGCGTGGGGGTGACGAAAATGACCGTTTCCCGTTTTCTACGCGACCCCAATTCGGTCGCATTGGCAACCCAAGAAAAAATTGCCGCAGTGATTGAAGAGTTAGGTTATATACAAAATCGCGCCCCGGCGATGTTGTCGAAATCGTCAAGTAAGGCGATTGGTATTCTTCTGCCTTCCTTGTCAAACCAAGTGTTTGCCAATTTAGTTCAAGGGATTGAGTCGGTAACCAAAGCAAGAGGTTACGATACACTTATTGCCCACTTTGGTTATAACGTGCAAGAAGAAGAGGAGAAAATTGCCTCGTTGCTGTCGTATCAAGTCGATGGTCTTATTTTGACCGAAACGCACCACTCCGAACGTACCATCCAAATGCTAAAAGCGGCGGGTGTGCCAGTGGTTGAAACGATGGAGCTGCCAGACAAGCCGATCAATATGGCGGTGGGGTTGGATCACGAACAGGCCTCGTATCATGTGGTGACGCAGATGATCGACAGTGGCAAACAGCATATTGCCTATCTCGGTGCGCGTCTTGATACTCGAACGCAGTTGCGGATGAATGGCTATGATCGTGCAATGCAAGATGCAGGCTTAACCGCAGTTCATATCCTAACTCAAGAGCATTCAAGTTTTACTCTCGGCGGTGATTTACTCGAACAAGCCCTAGAAGAGAGGCCAGAGATCAACGGCATCTTCTGTACTAATGATGACATTGCAATTGGTGCCATGATGAAGTGTGCACATCGAGGGCTGAAGATCCCTCAAGATATTGCAATCGTGGGGTATAACGCGCTCGATATAGGTCAAGCGATTTCACCAAAGCTAACCAGCGTAGAAACGCCTCGGTTTGAGATTGGCAAGAAAAGCGCTGAGCTATTATTGTCCGCACTGGCTGGTGAAGTGATTGAGCAGAAAGTGTTCGACTTAGGCTTTAGTGTCACCGATGGCGAGAGCCTGTAGTCAGCTTGTTATTCAGCCATTGAAGTGGTTGAGTTTATCACTTCAATGGCTACATCAAGCTCATGTTGTATCAATTAGGGTAGAGGAATGAAGCCCCTTGATTGGCGGCAGAGACATTATTTCGGCACACTTTAAACAGATCGCGCCCCCAAGTTTGCTGTGTGAGTTCAGTATCACAAGTGGCGATATCGCGGCCTTCGGTTGGCGTTAAGTTCTCTAATCGGCCTGTCACCGCATCGACGCGGATCCTATCTCCCTCTTCAATAAGCGCAATTGCGCCGCCTCTTAATGCTTCCGGTGAGACGTGAATAGCCGCAGGAATTTTGCCAGAAGCGCCGGACAAACGACCATCGGTCACTAACGCAACCTGATAGCCTGCTTTTTGTAAGTTGCCCAAAATCGGCATTAACTTATGCAGCTCAGGCATGCCATTGGCTGCTGGCCCATTGAAGCGGACTACAACCACGCAATCTTGATTGAGCTCGCCGCGTTGATACGCCTGCTCAACCTGATGTTGGCAAGCGAACACTTTGGCGGGCGCTTCAACAATGCGATGTTGCTCAGCCACGGCAGAGACTTTGATCACTGCTTGCCCAAGGTTACCCGATAACACTTTAATGCCACCAGAGCGCTGAAATACCTTATCAGGCAGGGCGATTACCTTGGGGTTTTTAGTTTGAGTACAGGCTTGCCATTCTAACGTATGGCCCACTAATTGTGGTGATTTTAGTTGATCTGCAAATTCACCAAACACGGGTTTTACGTCGCTGTGAAGTAACTGCGCTTGATGCAGACGCGTCATCAACATGGGTACGCCGCCTGCGAGCTCAAATTCATTGATATCCGCCGAACCATTGGGGTAAACATTCACCACAAGAGGAACGACGTCAGACAGATCACTGATATCTTGCCAAGTCAGCACAATACCCGCCGCGCGAGCAACAGCCAGTAAATGAATGGTATGGTTTGAACTGCCACCAGAGGCGAGCAAAGCCACTAGGCCATTGACTACGCTTTTTTCGGTCACCACCTCATAAAGTGGACGGAAATGCGCCGTACCATCGCTCATGGCGGCAAGGCGGATTGCGGCATGTTGCGTCAATGCAAGGCGCAATGGGGAAAAGGGAGCGACAAACGCTGACCCTGCCAGCATTAAACCCATCGCCTCAAACACTAATTGGTTGGTATTGGCAGTGCCGTAGAAAGTGCAAGTGCCTGGGGAGTGGTATGAAGCGCACTCCATATTCAGCAGCGCGCTATCATCAACCAAACCCGCTGCGTGTTTTTGGCGAACATCGACTTTCTCATCATTAGTAATGCCAGTGGACATTGGCCCTGCGGGAATAAAAGCCGTTGGTAGGTGCGCAAACGCCAGCGCGCCCATCAGTTGCCCGGGCGCAATTTTATCGCAAATACCGAGCAGTAATGTGCCATCAAACATATTGTGGCTGAGTGAAAATGCCGTGGCTTGTGCAATCAAATCGCGTGAGAACAACGACATATCCATGCCCGCTTGGCCTTGCGTTACGCCATCACACATCGCCGGAACGCCGCCAGCAACTTGAGCCGTGTGGCCAAATGGGGCGAGCACTTTTTTGATCTGCTCAGGGTAATCTTTATACACTTGGTGCGCGCTAAGCATGTCGTTGTATGCTGTGATAATGGCTAAGTTAGAACGCGTTAAATCGAGAATGTGCGCTTTTTCTTGAGAGCAAGAGGCGGCGACGGCATGAGCCAAATTACCACAAGAGAGTGACGCTTTACCCTTGCCACTGTGCTGTTGTGCCTTGGCGCGGTTAAGAAACTCATCACGCAAAGTACGGCTGCGCTGAATAATTCGTTCGGTGACGGCTGTGATGGTTGGGTTTAAGGTTGTACTCATGCTGACACCTTTTGACCATCTAAAGTGAGCTCGCGCAATGCCACTAGGGCGCGCTCTACAACCTCATCAATATCCGTATCGATATCAACGATAGCGACTTTCACTTCGTTGTCGGGGCGCTCTAGCGTATTGAACTGGCTTTCCACCATGTTCGCTTTCATAAAGTGGCCTTTACGCGCTTGCATGCGCTTCATGATTAAATCAAAACTGCCATCGAGAAAGAGAAAGGTCACATTTTGGTTACCGTCACGGATTTGATCGCGGTAGGTTTTTTTCAACGCAGAGCAAACAATCACGCCGTGCTCATTTTTACTCTCTAAGCTAAAAGCCGCGTCACGGATGCGCTCTAACCAAGGTTTGCGATCGTCATCATTTAGCGGCTCTCCGCCTGCCATTTTGAGAATATTGGCTTTTGGATGAAGGTCGTCACCGTCGATGAATTTCGCCCCTAATTTTTGGGCCAGTTTCGCGCCTACAGTGCTTTTTCCGCAGGCGCATACGCCCATTACAATAATGCTACTACCAGTCATACGGACTCCTTGAGTGGTATTCTGAGCTGGATCTCATTTTTTAAATTCACTTGGAAATATGACTTTATCTTATCCATGTTATCGGTAACATGTTACCCGTAACTTAGAGATTTGTGAACTGAAACACAAACAAAACAATACGTGATATAAGGTGAAGAACATGGAATTGATGACTCAAAGCAGTAACCCTGCTTACCTATTAGCAATCGCGGGATGTGCGATTGCAGCACTACTGATTTTAATCATGAAGTTGAAGATACACGCCTTCGCTTCATTAACCTTAGTCAGCCTCGGCACTGCAATTGCCACCGGCGTTGCGGCGGAAAAAGTGGTCCCAACCATGATGTCTGGTTTTGGTGGAACCCTAGCGTCCGTTGCTTTGCTGGTCGGTTTAGGTGCGATGATTGGCAAAATTTTAGAAGTGACGGGCGGTGCTAAAGTGCTGGCCGATACCTTGATAGGCCGCTTTGGTGAAGAAAAAGCGCCGTTTGCACTGGGTATTGCTTCATTACTGTTTGGTTTTCCCATCTTCTTTGATGCGGGATTGATCGTGATGATGCCGATCATCTTTAGTGTAGCGAAGCGCTTTGGTGGCTCACCATTGAAATACGCGCTACCTTCAGCTGGTGCTTTTGCCGTGATGCATGCCTTTGTGCCGCCTCATCCTGGGCCAGTTGCGGCTTCAGATCTTTTAGGCGCTGATCTTGGTCTGCTGCTGATTGTTGGTATCTTGGTCGCGATTCCTACTTGGTATTTTGGCGCTTACCTCTTTGGCCTGTATGCGGGTAAGAAATTTGATATTCCACTCTCTAAAGCGTTTTTTAATACCGAGCAAATTATTGATGAAAATAAATTGCCAAAATTTGCCACGGTATTAGCGATTTTAGTGATGCCTGTGCTGCTCATCTTTATGGATACAGGTCTTAATACCCTTGCGGTAGCAGGTGTGATTGACGGCAAAGCGCCATTGGTTGAATTCTTACGCATGTTGGGTAAAACCCCGGTGGCCCTGTTGCTGACTCTGCTAACTTGTTTACTGGTGTTTGCCAAAGATTTTGGAATGAGCAAGCTGGAAAAACTGTGCAGTGACTCGTTAGCGCCTATCTGTGCGGTAATTCTTGTGACAGGTGCGGGCGGCATGTTTGGTGGTGTGTTGCGCGCCAGTGGCATTGGCCAAGCATTGGCTGACGTGTTATCCGATACAGGCATGCCTATCATAGTCGCGGCGTTTGTTATCGCAACTTGCTTACGTGTGGCGCAAGGCTCTGCCACCGTGGCACTAACCACCACCGCCGCTTTGATTGCGCCAATTGTGGCACAAACCACGGGTTTGAGTGAGTTGGATTTATGTTTTATCGTGATTGCGATTGCTGGTGGTGCAACGGTACTATCTCACTTTAATGACTCAGGCTTCTGGCTGGTTTCTCGCTTGATGGAAATGGATGAGAAAACCACACTCAAAACTTGGACTGTGATGGAAACACTGCTTGGTAGCATCGCGTTTGTGATTGTCGCTGTCCTAAGCTTCTTATTATAAAAAGCGTTTTACTATAAGGTTATGAAATGAAAACTCTTGAACAACGATTGAAAGAAATCAAAATCGTCCCTGTGATTGCGATTAATGATGCTAGCCAAGCGGTCCCTTTGGCCAAAGTATTGGTTGAAAATGGGTTGCCATGCGCGGAAGTGACCTTTAGAACAGAAGCGGCTGCAGAATCGATTCGTTTGATGCGTGCCGCCTACCCAGAGATGCTGATTGGCGCAGGGACAGTACTGACCACGGCGCAAGTAGATCAAGCCATTGAGGCGGGCGTGGATTTTGTAGTCAGCCCCGGTTTTAACCCAACCACGGTGAGATATTGCCAACAGCGTCATGTGACAATTGTTCCGGGCGTCAACAACCCAAGTTTGGTTGAGCAAGCGATGGAAATGGGTTTGCGCACATTGAAATTCTTCCCAGCAGAGCCTTCAGGTGGCGTGGCAATGCTCAAAGCATTGACGGCGGTTTATCCGGTTAATTTCATGCCAACAGGTGGCGTTAGCCCAAGTAACGTTCAAGATTATTTGTCGATTAAATCCGTAGTGGCGTGTGGCGGTACGTGGATGGTACCGACAGATCTAATGGATAAAGGTGATTGGCAGGGAATTGCGGAATTGGTTAAAGCGCTATAACCCTTTCTATTTTCTTTAAGAACAACGGCTTGCTTCGGTAGGCCGTCTTTTTATTCCCTGCGCACCTCCGACCATTAACGATAAAAGTAATCGAGAGTAACGCGCGATCAAAAATCTCGTTACAATCGTTCTCCTACTCATTTCACGATAAGCTAAGCTATGTACGCAAACCGACGCGCAGAATTAATTTTAGTTATCACGACCTTATTGGCTGCTGCGGGCTGGGTGTTTTCCAAACAAGCCATTCAAGGCTTACCGCCTTTTGGCTTTATTGGTGTGCGCTTTCTTTTAGCGTCGCTGTGCCTACTGCCATTTTGTCTTAAAGCGCTGCGCCAAGCCTCACTGCACGATTGTTTAAAATCAATGAGTGTGGGCGTGTTGCTAGGTGGCTCGATTTTTTGCTGGATCCACGCGATTTCCATTAGCGATACGCTAGGCGAGGGCGCATTCATCATGAGCCTCTCTATGCTGTTTGTTCCGTTATTAGCATGGCCGCTGTTTGGCGCTAAACCGGCGCGCGCATTTTGGTTGTCGCTACCCATTGCACTGATTGGGCTTTTTTTACTGTCGTGGAATGGGGAATGGGTCGTCGCGACCAGTCAGTTGTGGTTTATTGCTGCGGCCTTTAGCCTGGCATTGCATTTTAACTTTAACAGTCGTTTTTCGGCTAATCTGCCGCCGATGTTGCTCACTACATTACAACTGTTTGTTGGCGGCTGCCTTGGGGTATTACTCTCTTTACTGTTTGAGTCATGGCCAGATCAAATAAGTTTGATGACGTGGAAGTGGCTTGCTCTGAGCGTATTACTCGCCACCAGTTTGCGGTATTTGATGCAAACCATAGGTCAAAAGCACGCCAACCCCACCAATGCGGCGATATTAATGCTGCTTGAGCCAATCTGGACACTGGTTCTGAGCGTGCTGATTTATGATGAATCGATGCCAGCGAATAAGATTTTCGGCTGCGGCTTGCTGCTCTGTTCGCTTCTCTTCTATCGAATGGGCCATTTTCGTCATCGTTGAAAGAGCCAAAGCGTGAAGCGAAATTAAGTTGCTAGAGAGCTCTAAGACGCATTGAGTTTCTTTGCCTTTTAAGGAAGAAAACAGACATTACGCACGTTGATAGCGTAGGGCCATCACGTTTGATTATCGTTTTTGGACAAACTGATTCCCTCTTCTTGAAGGGGAGGTTTTGTTGCTGACGCTCCTTAACCCCCTCCTAACCTCCCCCTGAAAGGGGGAGGAACAGAACAGTTGTCAGCTTCCGCTCTAGAACATAATTGGACATAAGCTTCTTAGAGCTACAACTTAATCTAGTGAACTACTAATTAGCTCAGATATGAAAAACTGGGTAATTCCTTCTAACCTCAACATCAAGCATATAACAACCATATTTCGGTCATCAACGAAGTATCATTTTTCCCATTAGCTATAGTACCTACAACAATTAGGTGACATAGATAGGTAAAGAAATGATTGCTGTATTATTTGAGGCAATGGCTGTTTCGGAAAAGAGAGACAGATACTTCCAGTTGGCGGAACAATTAAAGCCACTTCTCAGTGATATCGATGGTTTTATATCAATCGAGCGTTTTCAAAGCACAACAAACCCAGACAAATTTATATCTCTATCTTGGTGGAAAGATGAAGAAGCCATCAAGCATTGGAAGAAAAATGTGCATCACAAGCTTGCTCAAGACGAAGGAAAATCTACTATTTTTTCTTTTTACAAAATCAACGTCCTAACCTCAACACGAGAATATTGTTCACAATAACATAGAGATAGTAAAATGCATGATATACATATAATTTTAAAAAATAGTCCTGGAGAATTAGCCCGATTTGGTGAAGTCCTTGGAAAGAATGGAATTGGACTAGAAGGCGGTGGAGTTTTTGCTCATGAAAATAAAAGCCATGCCCATTTCCTAGTCGAAGATGGAGAAAGAGCGAGGGATATCCTTACTGAGAATGGATTTGAAGTAAAAGGGATCACTTCTCCACTTATACGAAAACTCAAACAAGAACAACCTGGTGAGCTTGGTGCGATATCTAAGGCGTTAGGAGATAAAGGTGTTAACATTATTGTTCAGTACAGTGATCATGATAATCGATTGATACTTCTAACCGATAACTATACATTGGCCGAAAAAGCAACAATTGACTGGGCTGTATAAACTTGAGCAAAGAAAATATCTCTTCAGCAACATCAATAATAGACTTTAGTCAGGAAACCGACATGGCAGCCTTAGCGGCTGCCATGTCGGACGCCTCTAGGATGAAAATCCTATGTGCGTTGATGGATGGAAAAGCTTGGACTGCAACCGAATTAAGCGTTGTAGCAGAGGTTGCACCATCAACTACTAGTTCTCACCTATCCCGCCTGCTGAAAGCCAATCTTGTTATATGTTTATCCCAAGGGCGACACAGATATTTTCGCCTCTATAGTAAGAACGTCGCTGTATTACTCGAAAAAATGATGGGAATTACTTTCCAAGTAAATCGTCCCTCTCGTTCCAAAGTGCCTCAAGAACTTCTCCAAGCAAGAACCTGTTATGACCATTTAGCAGGCGAAATAGCTGTTCAACTGTATGATTCACTATTAAAAAACAAATGGATTGACAGTGATGGCAAAGGTATCACTAAGCAAGGACAAGAAAAATTTTTAGAGCTAGGTATCAATATCGATGAGAAAACTAGAAGGAAAAAATGTTGTCCATGCTTAGATTGGAGCGAAAGAAAGTTCCACGTTGGTGGTCACTTAGGAGCAGCGCTACTTAGTTTTTTTGAAGATAATAACTGGATAGAAAGAGTCCCCGGATATCGCGAAGTTGTTATTACTAATAAAGGTAAAAAAGAATTTCATGGGCGTTTTGACATTGATGTATAGGTGTTCTTAGAGAGCATAGCATATAAATGGTTACTCATTAGCGCATGTTGTAATGGCACACTGAGTTTGGTCACGCAGTTAGATTAGAAAAAATAAGTCAAATGAGGCTTTGGTGATATCTGCGTTAAATCGGTCGAAACAAGGAATGGGGCAGAAATTTGCTAGAGTTTGCGCTCTAAACTGTCAGTTTCGGATAAGGTGAGGTTGGGCAGCCCAGAGTCTAACTGAAGCATGTCTATCAAGTCGGTGGCTATTCATTTTATCGTCCTTGAGTAACTCTAGTTACTAGTTCTTGTAGTTTTTTTGATTTGAGGTGATTAAACCAATCAAATATCAGAGGGTTCGACTTTCTATTTGTATATATCTGAAACTGGATGCTTTCTATTGTTTTTTTCGATACTCGTGGTTGGGATAATGCATTGTCCAAACTTTCACTCAACGCTTTCTTTGCATCAATAGCTCGACGCTGCTCTATGTAGACACCTCTGAAATAGGTTAACAAAGGCATGCTTGGAATAATGTAGGACATTATAAACTCGGTTAATGATGCCTCTTTGTGAAGAGCAGTACCAAGGATTGCAAAGATGTATGCAATTATAAATAAGCTAACGTAAAAAATATAAGAAGTTCTAAGTTCTATATCCCATCCCAAATTCTCACTTTGGCATAAGAGTATTCCTTTTCTCTCATGATGGTTGGAAACCTCAACTGAGTACCAGTTAGACAGTCTGTTAATATCATGAGATTTTGAATAGCTACTAGCTTGTTTACTAATGTCATGACTGGACACCTTAGCACCTACAATAATCGGGTCCCAATGCAAATTATAAACATATCGATCAAATTGCTCTTGGATCGTTGCGGCTTTCTCCTGCAATTGGACCACTTTGCTTTTTAGCCATAGCACATCAAACAACGTCAACGTTAAAGCAAAAATAGCTATCCAGTTAGTCAAATCTAGCTTCAACATCTCTAATGCATAATGCTTTCCTAATGTATTTAGGCCGATTAAAAATGGTATAGCCAGAGTTGCATAAATACCTAATAGCCATTTTGCAGAAGAGTACACGTTCCTTTGCGCAGCAAGTAACTCGATTGAGGAGCGTTCGTTTTGTCTCTGATTAATTAAATTCACTTTTGGTCAACCTACCCAACAAAGTCAGAGCCAAAAATGGCTTTTAGTTCGTTGATTGCTTTATCCGGATTAGAAAACTCATATTGATCAGCATTATGTAGCCTTAAAGAGTCAAGTTTAGCTCTCTCGCTGATCGACTTCATTTTGTCGAAGTCAAGATTGTTTAAGTTTCCTTGAATACCTTTGGGGTCATTTACAGGGAAATAGACAGCATTTGCAATGTAGTCAAAAATTGCACGTATTGAAAACTCAATATATTCCTCAGAAGGTTTATTGTTTTCAAAGTAATCGAGAACCATATTCTCTAAAAGGTAAGAGCCCATAGTCGCCATCGTTTGTCGTTTATTCCAGTATTTTATTATTCGGATTAGCTGTAATATTTGTCCTCTATGAGACTGATTAATCCGAGCAGAACGGTTTTTATCTTCCCTAGGGTCAGTTTTTTTCCAATTACCACTTCCATCCGGAATTAAGTAGTAGTCTTTACCGTTTGCATCTGCCGCTGTAAAGAAGCAAGGCACGATATCAAAGTTCCAATCGTAAGCAGCAGCTTGTAAAGTCGCGGCTTCACCATTCCTGTGAGGTGTATTTTTATATTGACCAATACTATCTAAAGA
>NZ_NDIM01000085.1:0-19798 GCF_002241375.1 Vibrio sp. V19_P1S1T109
TAGCGATAAGCTACCCATAACAACGATAAATTGAGTAACCAATCCTCAGTTTATCTACAGCATAAGTTGCGGAAGTGGCGAAATTGGTAGACGCACCAGATTTAGGTTCTGGCGCCGTAAGGTGTGAGAGTTCAAGTCTCTCCTTCCGCACCATTATTTAGATGAGCAATCATCTTGTAGGGCTATCGCCAAGCGGTAAGGCAGCGGCTTTTGATGCCGCCATCCCCTGGTTCGAATCCAGGTAGCCCTGCCATTATTTATAGGGTTAGCGATAAGCTGACCGTAAAAAGATAAGCTGAATCAATGACATTCGGTTTATTTAAAGAATACGCTGCGGAAATGGCGAAATTGGTAGACGCACCAGATTTAGGTTCTGGCGCCGCAAGGTGTGAGAGTTCAAGTCTCTCTTTCCGCACCATGATTTAAGATTGTTAAATGGCTACGTAGCTCAGTTGGTTAGAGCACATCACTCATAATGATGGGGTCACAGGTTCGAATCCCGTCGTAGCCACCATTTACAACGATAGTTTGAATAACCAATGTTCAATCTATCTACAGTACAAGTTGCGGAAGTGGCGAAATTGGTAGACGCACCAGATTTAGGTTCTGGCGCCGCAAGGTGTGAGAGTTCAAGTCTCTCCTTCCGCACCATCAATTCAAACCCAGCTTAGGCTGGGTTTTGTTTTATTAGCCTCATAACAATATATCCTTTCCTCCCGTTTTAACTGTTGATTCATTTTTCAGATCCATTCTTTGATCACGTGAAAAGTGAGGCATAAAAAAATCCAGCCGAAGCTGGATTTTTAATTTAAAAGTTAACGACTTAACCAAGCAAACCAAGAGCAGCATTAGGCGCTTGTTTAGCTTGTGCCAACACTGAGCTTGATGCTTGAGAAAGGATCTGCGATTTAGTCAAGGCAGTGGTTTCTTTCGCAAAATCAGTGTCTTTGATTCGGCTCTTAGAAGCATTTACGTTTTCGTTGATGTTATCTAAGTTGTTAATCGCATGGTTGAAACGGTTTTGGAATGCACCCAGTTGAGCACGATGGCTGTCTACAAATTGCAGTGCCGCATCAACAATGGCAACTGATTCTTGCGAACCACCTACAGAGGTGACATCAATGGTATCGACTGTCACATCTTTTGCCGCTTGGAAACTCAGTTCACCCGCTAAGCTGCCACCAAAGGTTGCTACGCCATCAATACGGTTGCTATCAGTAAAGATTTGCAGTTTGCCTTCATCGTCAACAGAAGCTTTTAACATGTCGGTTTGACCATTGATGTAAGTGGCCAACTCTTCGATGTCATCGCCCTCTTTTGCACTTAGGTTGATGGTTTGCTCGCCAGTACGTTTGTCAGTCAACGTAATGGTAAGGTCATTAGCACCCGCTTTAACGGTCCAATCTTTATCTTGTCCATTTGCCGCTTGGTAACTCTTACCGCCCATCATTGCGTTGTCGCTGCGCATATTATTTAGGCTTAGCATGACCGCTTCACCGTTATCCGCACCGATTTGGAATGATTTCGTCTCAAAAGTACCATTGAGCAACTTATTACCACCAAACGATGTAGTTTCAGCAATACGGTTGAGTTCGTCATTCAGCGCGGTGATCTCTTCTTGAATCGCTACGCGGTCGGCTTTCGAGTTCGAACCATTTGACGATTGTAGAGATAAGTCACGCATACGTTGCAAAATGTTGGTAGTTTCGTTCATTGCACCTTCAGCTGTCTGCGCAATTGAAATGCCATCATTTGCGTTGCGCACGGCAACATCTAAGCCTCTACTTTGAACGTTCAAACGGTTAGAGATTTGCAAACCTGCTGCGTCATCTTTTGCGTTATTAATTTTGAAGCCTGATGATAAACGTTCCATTGATAACTGTTGCGCATTGCTAGCACTGTTTAGGTAGCGTTGTGCTGTCATAGCTGAAACGTTAGTGTTTACATTAACCGCCATAGTGGTTCTCCTATTGATTTTCCGACTTAGCGTCATAGACAAACGGTTTCCGACGTCTCGGAAAACCAAGTAGTTCTCTCAAAGTACTATTATTAGCGACTGCGGTTAGGAATCCTTTAACGGGAAAACGACGATTTCGTAAAAAATAACCAATATCGATTAAAAGTGGGATAAACGCTGCAAAACTGGCTGAAATACAAAAATAGCATTAAAGATTTGACGTGATTGGTCGGCTTCACGGGCGATTGAGGAGCATTGATGAGAGCAAGAAGTTATAGATAAAGAAAAGCCCCTTTTCCTTTGAGAGAACCGGGGCTAGTTGGTAGCCAGAGCCAATGTGGAGATCAGAGAAATGAACACATTACCGACTGACCGGGGCGCATGATTATCTATGACTATAAAGCAGGGTACATCTTGAGAGAGCTTTATATTCGGCCATAATCATACTTTGCCAAGGATTCCTTCACCTAACCCACGTCTGAGCTGTTGGATGAAGGGTCCTAACATTACTGCAATAGTGACATTGCAGAATTTGGCAACTGTTTTGCTTGAGCGAGAATCGAGGTACCCGCTTGTTGCAGAATCTGTGCTTTCGTCATTTGCGTGGTTTCTTTCGCAAAATCTGTATCTTTAATTCGACTGTTGGATGCTTCAACATTCTCTTGGATATTAGCCAAGTTGTTGATGCTATGGCTTAAACGGTTTTGCTTCGCACCGAGCTCTGCCCGTTGTGAATCCACATATCTCAACGCAGCATCCAGAACGCCCACTGCATTTTGAGAACCACCAACTGAGGTGATATCAATATCTTGAACCGTCGTCTTAACGCCCGGTCCGCCGTTTAGGCCAAGTTCGGTTGCCAAACCACCAGAGATGGCAAGGTCACCTTGTAAATTCGGTTCTGCGGCAAAAATTTGCAGTTTACCGTCTTGATCAACCGATGCTTTAAGCTTGTCGGTTTGACCATTAATGTAAGTCGCTAGCTCTTCAATATCATCGCCATCTTTGGCTAACACATCGAGAGTAACAAGCTCACCTGCCTGGGTGGTGAATTCAAATTTCAAATCACGTGCGCCCGCTGGCACTCCCCAATCCTTGTCCTTTCCTTGCTCTGCAAGGAACGATTGGCCGCCCATACGGAAGTCATCAGCACGTATGCTGGTAAGCCCCATAATGATCGCCTCACCTGAGCTCGCACCAATCTGGAATGATGCTTCACCAAACGAACCGTTGAGCAGTTTACGTCCACCGAATGAGGTCGTTTCTGCAATACGGTTTAACTCATCTTGCAATGCGGTCGACTCTTCATCCAAAGCTTGTCGCTCTGAGGCCGAGTTGGTGCCATTTGCTGATTGAAGAGCAAGATCACGCATACGTTGCAAGATACTGGTCGACTCATTCATTGCCCCTTCCGCGGTCTGAGCAATCGAAATACCGTCGTTGGCATTACGCATTGCCACATCTAAGCCACGAGACTGAGCGGTTAAGCGGTTTGAAATTTGTAAGCCTGCCGCATCATCTTTAGCGCTGTTGATTTTATTACCTGATGATAAACGTTCCATCGAGGTATTTAATTCACCCGTCGCTTTATTAAGGTAACGCTGAGCAGTCATTGCTGAGACGTTAGTATTTACTGTAATGGTCATAGTTTGCTCTCCTAGTGAGTTCGCAAGCTTTTTGCGAAGCGGCCAGCTTTACTCTCATTTGGAAGCACTGACCGTGAACTTGCTAAATCCGCTATTTGCCGATTTAAAAACTTGTTGTATCAACTCTGATATAGACAATTCAATTAGTATGCCAACTTTTAAAACATCTGATATTAAAATTAATATTCTTTGTTTTTTAATCACTTAGAAGAAATTTAATCATTCTATCTTTGTGAGTGAGCATCCAGTTTTTTCTCGTTAGCAACAGAGTTGCCACTTTCGTTTGCCGCTCTATTGCCTCTTTATCTCTCGATAATAGATGAGCAATTTCCAGGCCAATTTTTCAAAACATTCCACTCTTCGCACATATGGCTTAGCACATAAGGCATTGAAGATTAGATATAGTTGAAAAGGGTCAAATCTTTCGTTTTACTAAAAGCCAGTTGTGAAGCCTGCAACGCACGTGAATTCTCATTAAATTCAATCACCGCTTCCGCGTAATCGAGATCTTCAAAGTTACTTTTTGATTTCGCTAAACTAATTTTGAAATCTTCATGCTGTTCTTGTTGAATATCTAAAGTGCTCAAGCGTGCACCGACATCAGTACGCACTTTATTGAGATGAATAAAGGCGGCATGAAACTCTTCCGTAATTTGGTGCAGTTTCGCTGTCGTCGACGCATCCGATACGGAGCCTTGCGAGAGCTCAATCGCGTCTTTATAGCTATCAAATAAGGTAAAGGTTGAACGCGGCTCTAGGCTTAACACATCACCTTTCGAGATTTGCCCTTTTACGTGCACCGTCAGATCTTGATATCGAATGCCTTTTTGTGGATCAAACTCATCGGCCTGTACCACGCTGCCATCTTTCTCTAATTGGTAACCATATTTGCCGTTAGCCATATCAACAAACGTTACGGTATAGCGTGATGTATCATTCGAGTCTAAATTGGTTGCACGCTCGAGCAGTAACTCTGAACCTTCGTTTAATTGATAGTTTGGTTCGTAGTTACCAAACGGATTATCAATCTCCATAAACACTTTATTACCCGGATTATTGAACGGGATCTCTAAGCTGTTGGAGATGCGCATTTTGCGCTGATAATCATCGCCGGAATAAGTCACGTTACTGGCATTATCTCTAAAAAATGGTTGATTCTTCGGCTTGGTGCCGGCAAACATGTAGTTACCGGACTCATCTTGCGTATTTGCTAGTTCAATTAAGTTGTTAAACATCTCTTGCAGCTCACGCGCTTTCGCTTCTCTATCTTCTGGAGAGAATGAGCCGTTAATCATTTCCATGACAGTACGCTTTGCCTCATCGGTCGAGCTTTCCGCATTGGCAATGATTACTTCTTGATGTTCTAAGCGGTTTCGAACCAGCACTATTGCATCAAGATATTGGCGTAATTGCTCTTCTTGCTGCCCTACTTTTTGGATGTAATGAGTGGCTAATGGACTATCACTGGCCGAAAGCAACTTCTTACCCGACGCTAGCTGCGCTTGGTTATGATGGATCTTTGATTCTTGACGGCGCATATCGTTTTGCACCGATTGATAGTTATGGAAGCTCGATATTCTGGTTAACATTTATCGCCTCCTATCTCAGCTGCAAAATCGTGTTGAAAGTATCATTAGCCACCTGCATGATGCGTGAGGAAGCCATATAAGCTTGTTGGAATTTCATCATGTTCGCAGCTTCCTCATCAAGGTTGACTCCGGAAATGGACGCAATGCGCTCCTGCGCTGACTCTTTTTCAAGCCTGGCCACGTCACTTAAGCGTGACGCGGTGGCCAGCTGCAAACCAAAATCAGTATTGAGATCGTGATAAACCCCGAGCACGGTCGTTTCACCGCCATTGAGTTTTTTCTCTGTTTGAATGTGCTGCATCTTACGCAAATTGCCGTTGTCACCTTCTGAGGGGACAAGGTTTGCCGTAAATTTATCATTGGGTAGCGCACCTGCTGTCAACTCGAACGTTGTACCAAGCACAGTAATCGAATTCGATGGTGGGTAGGCCTGTGGTTCTAGCAGCACGTTGCCTTTGGTATCCGTGACCGCAAATTGATCGCCCGTTGGTGAGATCACCACTTCAAATTCACGCAGCCCACCTGCCGATAAAATATTAAATTTTGCCTGCCCTTGGGCAAAAGTAGTGGAGGCTTCATAACTTTGTGCGGCAATGGCTGTCGGATCGTTGGTCGCCATTTTCATAATAGCGGCACCATTACGCGTTGGACGCAGCAATATGCGCTCCCCGGCTTGAGGGGCGTTGCGAATCTCAACTCGCATTCCATCTAAAAATAAACTGCTGCCAACGACCGGAACGTTAACCCGCTCGCCCGTTGGCTTTAATACGGTATAATTGCTGCCGTTGTACTGTAGGGAGTATTCACCACTTTTCAACGCTGAAGTATCTTCGATATAGACCGCCATATCGGCTTTTGAATTGCCAGCGATGATCGCTCGCGAGCGGGCATTGACTTCAGAGTTCACATCCGTAAACAACGCTCTTCCCACATTGCCACGTAAGTCCAAGCCTTGTGATTGCAACTTGTTAACTTCATAAGAGAAAGATGTTGCCATGCGGCCAAGTTCATCCATTAGGTAAGGAATGTGCTTATCTCGCATCGTAAACAGCGCACTTAACTTACCACCAATATCCTCAGTGGTAATGGTCTTGATCCCTTTGCCTTCAATCATGGCCAAGCGGCGCTGACTCACATCAGGATAACCATCAACCATCTTCATTTGGCTGGCTTCTGTACCTGAGACGAGCGTGTGCCCGCTCCCGATATGGATGTTAAACCCTTCAGCATTTTTACGTGGCGTCACGGTGACCTTGGTGTATTCAGACAACTCAGCCACCAATTTTTCATGCTGGTCCATTAAGTCATTGTGAGGACCAGGAGTGCGCATCATTAAGCGTTGTAAATCTCGCAGCTCAAGCGCCAATTGGTTAATACGCTCAACGGCAACATCTAGCCCTTTGTTGGTCGCATCAGATTGACGGCGAATGTTCTCGTGAAAATCATTCATGTTTTGAGTGATCAGATCCGCTTTTTCAAGTACAACTTTACGCGCACCTACATCATTCGGGCTGTCGGCGAGGGTTTTAATCGCATCAAACCATTCGTTTAAGTTTTCAGGGATTTTTTTCGAGGCCACTGACGACAATAACTTTGAGAGCATGTCTAAATTTTCTTCGTCGTCACGCTTAAAGGAAAAGCTGGTGGTAGATAGATTTAATTCATTAACGGCAAATTGATCCCATGAGCGGCGAACTTTTTCCACATGTACGCCCATACCGTAGGTTTCACCACCGTATTGGCGAGGCGTATTGGTCCCTTGGATCACAGACTGACGGCTGTAACCTTCTGTATTAACATTAGAAATGTTATGACCTGTGGTGCTGAGTTGTCTCTGAGCGGTAAGTACACTTTGGGTACCTAGATTCAGAAGATCCGACGCCATACTGCCCCCGAAAACCTAATCAAATCAGTGGTTACTGAATATCTAAGTTAGTAATTGCAATATGTATGCCAAAGGCGTTTCAAAGAGGAGATTAGACAAAATAAAGGAAAGATAAAAGCCAGCAAGGCTGGCTTTAGAGGGGTTATTCCATTGCTTCAATTTGAGATTTTACTCTCAGCACTTTTTCAGCATAGTACGGGTCCGTCGCGTAACCAGCAGCGTGCAGGCCACGAATGAAAGACTCATCGCTGCCATTATGGTTCAGCGCCACGGTGTAGCGCGGATTGTCATTGAGAAAACGAACATAGTCATTAAAACTGTCTTGATAATTTCCATAAGAGCGGAACGCGGCTTTTTCCATAACGGGCGTATTGTCATGATACTCCAAGGTTTGCGTCGCCACTTTATCACCGAGCCAACTTTTATCCGCTTTGATGTTAAATAAGTTATTACTGCTACCACGTGCATTTTGAATAACCTTTTGTCCCCACCCGGTTTCTAATGCTGCTTGAGCGAGTAGTAATGAAGAGTCAACACCTAATGCCCGCGCTGCTTTTTCTGCATATGGCTTCATTGAAGCCACAAACGCTTGCGGCGAATCAAA
The DNA here is from genome assembly GCF_002241375.1 of Vibrio sp. V19_P1S1T109. Lineage (NCBI taxonomy): Bacteria > Pseudomonadati > Pseudomonadota > Gammaproteobacteria > Vibrionales > Vibrionaceae > Vibrio > Vibrio sp. V19_P1S1T109. The sequence continues at coordinate 7,682 of NZ_NDIM01000085.1, forward strand.
TCGACTCGATTCGACCTTGCTAGGTTCGATCGTTTCTTGCGTTGAGAGGCGGCGGTTGTTACTGCGTTCGATACGGCGCATGGCTTCTTGGAAACCATCTTGCGTCGGGTCGGTTATTGCTGGATCGTTTTTCGAGGTGCCGTTAGCCTGACTGAGCTGCGCCACAATCATATCGGCAAGCCCTAAAGAACCGGAGGCACTGAGCTCGCTCGACATTTGTTCATCAAGCATTTGTCGATAGAAATCTTCGTTTTGGCTGTTGAACATCTCAGATTTAAAATCGGCATTGGCGTCGCGCATCGATTTGAACAACATTGAGGTAAAAATCGCTTCAAACTGTTTGGCTGCGGCCTTGAGCGCCGCTGACTCGCCTTCTTTATCACCGGTTTTCGCTTGCTGACGTAGCTTATCTAAGCTAGCAATATCATGAATAAAGCCAATATCATTGGGATTATTAATCATCTTCCTCTCCTAGATAATGATCAGTTGGCCTTCAATCGCGCCCGCTTGTTTCAATGCTTGCAAAATCGCCATCAAATCTGAAGGGGCCGCGCCCACTTCGTTGACCGCGCGCACTAAATCATCTAAGGTCAAACCCGGTTCAAATTTAAACATTTTACCTTGTGCTTCAGACACTTCTATTTGGCTATTAGGCACCACAGCTGTCTGACCACCCGCTAACGCATTGGGCTGACTGACATTCAAATTCTCTTTAATGGCAACAGTCATACCACCGTGCGTCACCGCAGCAGGTTTTAAGCGCACATGCTGGCCGACAACAATGGTACCAGTTCGAGAATTGACGATAATTTTGGCTGAGCCATCCGCTGGATCAAACTCAACATTTTCGATTGCAGAAAGAAACGCGACGCGCTGCCCAACATCTCGTGGTGCACGGATACGTACTGACGTTGCATCAACCGCAGTCGCCATCTCTGGGCCTAGGAAGTTATTCACTGCATCTGCCATACGTTGCGCCGTGGTGAAGTCAGATTCAAGCAAATTGAAGGTAATAAAATCGCCACGGCTAAAAGGTGTTGGTACTTCACGTTCCACCATAGCACCGCCTGAAATCAGACCAACCGTTGGGTTATTGCCGACAATTTTAGAACCATCAGCACCGGTGGCACTAAAACCACTGACCACTAAATTACCTTGGGCCACGGCGTAAATTTGACCATCCAACCCCTTAAGGAAGGTTTGCATTAGAGTGCCGCCACGTAAACTTTTAGCAGAGCCGATCGAAGAAACGGTGACATCGACATTTTGACCTTGCTTGGAAAACGCCGGCAATTCGGCCGTGACAATCACGGCGGCAACGTTCTTTGTTTTCGGTTTAGTGCCCGGCGGCAATTGAATGCCGAAATTTTGCAACATGGCGTTAAAACTTTGGTCGGTGAACGGTGTCGATTCGCCCGTTCCCGGTAGCCCAGTAACTAGACCATAACCCACTAATTGGTTACTCCGCACGCCCGCAACTTGAGAAACATCTTTGATACGGGCCGCTTGTGCATGGGTTGCGATGAGCAACAGACTTAAAACAAGCAGGGTGAATTTTTTCATGGTCTAGTACCTTAATTTCTACGTTTCTTTACGCCAGAACTCCGGCGTTACAGAGAGACATTAAAGAATCGTGCCAAGAATCCAGGTTCTTGCATATCTTGATTGGTGCCTGTGCCTGAATATTGGATGCGTGCATTAGAAATACGAGTAGAAGCAATGGTGTTGTCAAAGTCGATATCATCGGGACGAATGGTACCGCTTAAGCGAATATATTCATCGCCAGTGTTCAGTGTGAGCCATTTTTCACCACGGATGACTAAGTTGCCGTTGGCGAGTACTTCAATCACTTCAACCGTGATCGAACCAGAAATACTGTTACTTTGGTTTGCTGCAGAGCTGCCATTGAACTTATTGTCATTTTTCAGCGCATAAGAGAAGTTGTAATCACCAATCGTGAGATCTTGACCACCGACAGCCAGTGGGTCCATAGACGCATCATTGGATTTAGACAGGTCAGCATCAGCACTCTTGGCCGCTTTAGTACTTTCATCAAGATTGACGGTAATAATATCGCCAATGCCACGCGGTTTTGAATCATCATAAAGACTGTTCATTTGTGCCAAATTAAACAGTGAACCAGTTTCCGCGGCATAATGTTCCGGTTTCTGTTTTGGATGAATGGGAGCCCAAGCAGGATCACCGGCTACGGGATCGGAACGCTTACGCATTGAGTCCAGTAAACCAGAACCTTCTTCTGCAGACTTATCCCCTTCAACCGCGTCCACCACGGTTGTACCTTGAACCACTTCAGGAGTATCGACCGGTGGCGGCATTAACGAGCAACCAGACAAAGCAGTAACAAATACAAGACTCAATAGACGTTTCATCGCAGCATTCTCTTAGTTAATGATTAGAGTTGTTGGTTCACAAAACTCATCATCTTATCGACTGCTGAGATGACTTTTGAGTTCATTTCGTAAACGCGTTGCGCTTCAATCATGTTGACCAACTCTTCTGTGACGTTCACGTTAGAGGTTTCAAGCATGGATTGACGAACATCACCGAGGCCGTCAAGCCCTGGCACCCCTTCTTGTGGATCACCACTAGCACCGGTCGGTAGATACAAGTTTTGACCAATCGGCTCTAGACCGCCTGGGTTGATAAAATCAACCGTGGTAATTTGTCCAACCACTTGGTTATTTTGCTGGCCACGAAGCCTAACTGACACTTCACCATCATTACCGACAGTAATAGAGATTGCATCAGGTGGAATAACAATTTCCGGCTCTAAATTATATCCAGCACCGGACGTCACAATTGCCCCTTCATCATTGAGGGTAAATTGACCATTTCGGCTATAAGCGATATTGCCATCTGGCATCAGGATTTGGAAAAAGCCGTCACCTTCAATCATCATATCGAGGCTATTGGTCGTGGTTTGTACGTTGCCGTGGGTATGCACTTTTTGTGTTGCCACGACTTTAGAACCCGCACCAAGCATCAAACCGCTTGGCAGTTTGGTATTTTGCGAAGATTGACCGCCCGGTTGATTAATATTTTGATAAAACAGATCTTCAAATACCGCACGACCCTTTTTAAAACCAATAGTCGAGGCGTTCGCTAGGTTGTTTGAGATAGTGGCAATATTGGTTTGTTGGGCATCAAGCCCGGTTTTACTTACCCATAATGCAGGTTGCATAGTAATCTCCTTTAACGCTTATCAGCTCATACGAAGTAATGAATCGGACGATTTGTCCATCTCTTCTGCGGTGCTCATCATTTTGACTTGCATTTCAAATTGACGTTGTAGCTCAATCAAGCTAGTCATCTCACCCACCGCATTGACATTACTGCCTTCCAGCGCACCTTTTAATAGCTTTACGCTAGCATCTGCTTCGAATGCTGCATTAGGATCTTTAGCACGGAATAAACCATTCGTATCTTTGTATAGGGATTGATTATTGGGGCGAACCAGTTTAATTCGGCCTACCACTTCCATCGCATCGGCTGGAGCGCCTTGCGGACGAACGGAAATAGTACCGTCATTACCGATTTCTACTTTACTCAATGGAATAGGTAGAGTGATTGGCGCGCCCGTTCCATCTAGCACTAGATGGCCGCTACCATTTATGAGCATGCCATTTTGGTCAATGCTTAGGTTGCCACTACGGGTTAACCCCTCTTTGCCGGTTTTATCCATCATGGAAATCCAACCGTCACCTTGAATGGTGATATCGAGATCGCGCCCAGTGGTAATGACACTGCCTTGCGCAAAATTATGTCCCGGACGTTCTGTCATGCTAAACACGCGGCTCGGTAACCCTTCGCCATAAGCTTGCATTGAGCGAGCTTGCGCCAAATCAGCACGGAACCCCGTGGTACTGACGTTTGCTAAATTGTTCGCTCTTAATTGCATGGCTTGCATGTTTTGCTTTGCGCCACTCATGGCGAGAAACAGTGCGCGATCCATAATCTGCTCCAATAATCATCGTTCGATCATTAAAAGCAATTGACGTGCCAACTTATATTTAAACTAAAAATCAATAGGTTAAATGTAATTTCACAAAAAATAGGGAGGATATAACGAAGATTGCCGCAAACAGATGGCAACAATACCAAGCTAACATTGCCGCTAACTTGGTATTGCCATTGATGACGTTAAAGGAATTAACGGATCTGTAGTATGTTTTGTTGTAGCTGGTTGTGAACTTCAAGCGCACGCGAGTTCGCTTGGAAGTTACGCTGAGCAGAGATAAGATCCACCAGCTCTTGAGTCATATCAATGTTGGATTGTTCAATAACACCATTGCTGATGGTACCAAATGAGCCTTTGTTTGATTCACCCCAAATTTTATCACCTGAGAATTGAGTCGAATCCCACTGCGTACCGCCTTTTTTATCTAAGCCCTGTTCATTGGCTACGCGGACAAGCCCCACACGTCCTAGAATGGTATTTTGACCATTTGAGTAAGTGGCTAGCACACTGCCATTTTCATCGAAATCGATCTTCGTCAAAAAGCCCGTGGTTGCGCCATCTTGTACAAATTTAGTCAACTCAAATGGAGCGGCAAATTGCGTAGCCGAATCGAGACTGAACGACAATGTTTGATTGGCATCAGCACCGTTGAGTTCAACTGGGTTTGCCCCCAAACCTAAAGGCTCGGTTACAATTTGCTGACCATTATTCATGCTGGCTAGCGTACCATCATTATTAAACTTCATGGTATGCCCAATATGACCCGTCGGCGTAGTAGCATCACCACCAACTACATTGATTGGTTTTTCACCAGTTTTATCCGTCACGGTGTAATAGGTTTGCCATGTGTTAGCTTGCGTCTGATCTTTGAGGTAATAGGATGTCAACTTATAAGGCTGACCCATCGAATCGTAGACTGTCGATGAGGTGGTACGGTTGTACGTCTCAGGATCAGTAATATCAAACAAGGTTGGGTCTTTTAACTTGCCATTAGCTGGCAAGTTCGCGCCAAGTTCAACATTGGCTGTTTGTTTAGGTTTACCAAACTGAGCAGGAATATTGATAGGTTTTGGCTCATACGAAAGAACATCACCAGTATCAGGGTTAACATCATAGCCAAGCAAAAACTCGTCATTTGACGTTACCATGTAATCATTTTTATCGAGGTGGAAAGCACCATTTCTGGTCAACTCATTTTGTTGAGGCGTCAGCTTATCTTTCGCAACCGCAAAGAACCCCGTTCCCGCAACGCGCAAGTCCATCGGGTTATTAGTATAAATACTGGAACCTTCGTGAAATTGTTGTGCCACTTTGTTCGCCTGAACACCTTGACCAGGAGTCGTTTTGGAGTTGGTAAACAATGAGGTTGAGTAAACATCACCAAACTCAGCACGCGACTCTTTAAAACCAAAGGTATTCGCGTTAGCAATGTTGTTACTGGTGGTGTTCAGATCTAACTGAGCTGCGGATAAACCGCTTAATGATATATACGACATTCCAAAATCTCCTATCTAGCTAGCATATCTACTCTATAAAGAGTTACGCTTTGCCAACTTCTAGTACTTCAGCAAGTTTAACTGGCGATGTAAATCCAGCCAGATTGAGCAGTACGTTACCATCACCTTTACCCAGCAGAACGCTATTGACGTTTGCGTAAGTCGATACCGCAAACTCCTTGCTTTCTCCATCGAGCAAACCCGAAGCTTTCACTTGGTATTTGCCGCCCGGCAATGGATTACCGTTTTGATCGTTACCGTCCCATTCAACGCGATTATCACCGGCTGATTTAGCCCCGACATCAAAGGTACGAACCAATTGTCCAGCTTCATTCTCTATTCGGACAAACAAGTTCTCTAAACTTTGAGGAAGTTTGACCATCGCAGCCATCCCAGCACCCTCTTTTTTGATCCCTGCCGCTCCCGGGACTAAGACATCACGGCCAACCAGTGATGAAGCCTGTAGAGCTTGGTTGGATGTCATCGACGAGTTGAGACTCTCAAACTGAGTGTTCATTTTGCCGATACCATCAACTGTGGCAAATGACGCCATTTGGGCGATCATCTGGTCATTACTGACCGGTTTAAAAGGATCTTGCTGAGCCAGTTGTTTGGTGAGTAACGATAGGAAGTCTTCTTGTTTAAGATCTTGCTTCCCCGTTGTCTCTTCTGTTTTCTTTTGGTCTTGAAGACTTTTCAGCTGGTCAATATAAGACAAGCCGCTTTGACCAATGTTATTTATTCCGGCCATACGCTACCTCCTTATCCTATTGACCCATCTGCAGCGTGCGCAGCAGCATTTGTTTACTTGCATCAGCCACCTGCACGTTCGTTTGATAAGAACGAGAAGCCGAAATCATATTAGCCATCTCTTCCATCACATTGACATTAGGCTTGTAAATATAGCCTTCATCGTTGGCAAGTGGGTGATCTGGGTTATATTCTGCGTTAAGCGGTTTATCGCTTTCAACAATACCTAATACTTTTACAGGTACATTATGATCACGGTTATAACGCGCTTTACTTAACTCTGCACCAAACACCGCGTGACGCGCTTTGTAAGTATCTTTCGCCGAACTACTCACACTATCCGCATTAGCTAAGTTACTTGAGGTCGTATTTAGACGAACAGATTCAGCACTCATTGCAGAACCAGTCACATTGAACACATTAAATAAGCTCATCTACTTATTCCCCTTTGATTGCTTTCGTTAAGTTCTTGAATTTACTTCCTAAGAAGTCCAGTGAGGCTTGGTGTCTGATCTGGTTTTGCATAAACAAGTTACGCTCTAAATCTACGTCCACCGTGTTGCCATCACCCGTATCAGGTTGAGTCGGAATTCGATAGAGACTCTCGCCAGTTACTTTCGTGGAGGCAGATATATGCCGACCATCCGTACGGCTAAGACCAATGCTTGCCCCTGAACTTGCCGCCTGTAATGCTTTTTGAAAGTCCATTCCTTTTGCTTTAAAGCCCGGTGTGTTCGCCTGTGCAATATTGGTGGAAATCACCTCAGCATTGCGCTCACGTACACCAACCGTGTGTTGGTGAATACCTAATGCGTTATCAAAAGAAATAGCCATGTTTGCCTCTACACTAAAAACTGACTGTTACTACTCATATTAAAAGCAATTAACGTACCAACTTAAAAAACGAACCGTGTTTACAACAATTTTATCTAAATAAGAATCCGTCGAAATGTAAGCAAAATATACGCCGCTTTATCCACTTGTCGCCCACAACTTCAGTAAATCTCACCAATCAAAACGAAATTAAGGGAAAGAAAAAGCCCAGCAAAAGCTGGGCAAGTAACTAAAAGTAAGCAAGTAACTCAACGTAAGAATGTGGCTATTTGAGTTTATAAATGATGCCAGGGTTACAACGAACCATTTCAAACTTATCGGTCAATCCTGTCAGTGACTCCGATGCGCCGAGCAATAAGTAGCCACCGGGGTTTAAGCTACTAGCCATTTGATTTAATACTTTCGACTTCATATCAGGTGAGAAATAAATCAAAACGTTACGACAGAAAATAATATCGAATTTACCCAATAAGGCATAGCTCTCCATTAAGTTCTGAGGACGGAAGTTAACTAAACGCTTAACGTTATCTTTGATTTTCATTCGGCCATCACCAGCATCCTCAAAAAAGATTTTACGACGCTCCGGTGATAACCCTCTGCCAAGTGCTAAATTGTCATAAATCCCCGCTTTACACATATCCAGCATGCTGGCAGAAATATCCGTCGCGGTGATGGCTACGCTCGGCAACATACCCGGCTTGCGCTGTTGAGTTTCCAGCACCGTCATCGCCATTGAGTAAGGCTCTTGACCTGAAGAGCTTGCCGCTGACCAAATTTTTATAGGGCGTTTATTTGCAGCGACCTCGGGTAATAGACGTTCCGCTAAAACGGTGAATGGGTAAGCATCACGGAACCACAGTGTTTCGTTGGTGGTCATGGCATCGACCGCTGCAACTCGTAGCTCACGGTTTCGCCCCGTAACCACATCACGTAACAAGTCAGAAAGAGAGGTTAACTTGAATTTAGCAACCAGTGGACTTAAGCGACTTCTCACTAAGTACTGTTTGCTATCTCCAAGTACAATCCCGCACTGAGATTCCAAAAAACGGCTGAAATCGCGATATTCTTGATCGCTTATAGTTATAGCAGTCATTAATTTCTCTTTAGTTAACTAGTGCAGCTTTCACCGCATTCCCAAGCTCATCAGGGTTGAATTTAGCAATGAATGAGTTTGCACCCACTCGCTCAACCATGGCTTGGTTAAAAACGCCGCTCAGTGAAGAGTGAAGAATAACGTATAGATCTTTCAAATCTGAATTTCTACGTATCTCTGCTGTTAATGTATAGCCGTCCATTTCAGGCATTTCAATATCAGAGATCACTAAAGATATTTGATTGTAAATTGGCCCTTCTGCTGCCATCTCGATCAATTTTTCATACGCCTCTTTACCATCTTTAACAGCAACGACTTCAAAACCTATCGATTCTACTGCTCTTTGAACCTGTTTACGCGCAACGGTTGAGTCATCGGCAATTAAAATTCGACGGATGATCTCTTTTTCTGTTTCTACTTGGGCGATCGATTCACCAATCGATGAATCCATTGTCTCATTAACCGGAGAAATCTCTGCCAAAATTTTCTCTACATCGAGAATTTCTACCAATTCGTTATCAATATTGGTGACTGCGGTTAAGTAGTTATCTTTGCCTGAGCCATCTGGTGGAGGAAGAATGGCTTCCCAGTGCATGTTTACAATTCGATCCACCGAGCTGACCAAGAAAGCTTGGATAGATCGGTTGAATTCAGCAATGACCACAAAACACTTATCAAGGTCCGCGGTGGGACGGCCACCCACGGCCAAACTCAAATCAATGACAGAAACGGTTTGACCACGAATATGAGCAACACCTTTGACTAGGCGATGTAAATTGGGCATCAAAGTTAACTTCGGGCACTGGAGCACCTCTTTAACTTTAAATACGTTGATACCATAACGTTGCCGTCCCATTAGACGAAACGTTAAGAGTTCTAATCGGTTTTGACCAACGAGTTGCGTACGCTGATTCACAGAATCAAGAATACCCGTCATAAGCTCATCTCCATCTCAAACTTTTATGCAAAAAAGTGGTAGTCTACTACAGGCTATGAAGAAACCAGAGAAACAGAATGATGCATACAAAAATATGTTTACATCTACTTTCCATAACTAAGTGTAGAGCTTTCTATAGAAATTTTTATCTCTCTATCGGCTTTTTATTGTTTTTCTTTAATTTTTCTCTTCATTCTGCCACTTTGCCGCAAGTTGAAGCCATTCAACAAGCTGCGGAACAACATGTTTTAGAAACTATTGAGTGGCCTCCCAGCGGGGAGTTAAACGTAAAAGCGGCAAATGTTGATGACCGAATTTATGCCACCGACTGCCCCACACCGTTATCGACCTCTTCCTCATCCAGTAATGGTTCTGCAAGTAATATCACAGTTCTGGTTGAATGCATTGAAGATAACTGGAAAATTTATGTTCCTGTAAGACTGACCATTTCACTGCCACTTGTCACCGTTGCCGTACCCATTTCTCGTGGGCAGCAAATTACGCAGCAAGATGTCTTGATTACAATGGTAGACTTACACCGCTTCAGACGACAAGGTTTTTCCGATATAAATCGTATCGTCGGAGCTAAAGTGAAAAAAAACATGCGTATTGGCGATGTCGTTGAGCAAGATGATATATGCGTCGTATGTCGTAATGAAAACGTTATGATTCAAGCAGTCAAGCAGGGAATGATCATCACAACCAAAGGAACCGCTTTAAGTGATGGTATTTTTGGTGAGCAGATAAAAGTGAAAAATGATAAATCAAACCGTATAATAGATGCACAAGTAACCGGTATTGGCGAAGTCACGGTTCAATTTTAACGCTTTCATTACACTTCTAAATGTGTTTACGTTGTTAAGAAAGTGAAACAGAAAAAAAAGCTAAAGTAATCACAAGCACCGTCGATATTGACTGTACAGGTTTCCATTATTATTAATAAGGCTCACATATGGCAGGTATTGATAACATACGTTCGGGGCAAACATTAACGACGACAAATCGTAGTAATGCTCGTACTGAATCGAATGCATCTCCATCGACATCCGGCTCGGTCACTCGTTCACCTCAAAATCAAGATGCGGTATCACTTAGTACCCAAGGTAAGGCCATTGGTGAAATGCACAACCAAATGGTATCTCAGCCAAGTTTTGATAGTGCCAAAGTCGCTGCAATTAAAGATGCGATAGCCAATGGCTCATATAGAGTCGACCCAGAAAAGTTGGCTGATAATATGATTAAATTTGAAAAAGAGTTGGGTGGTTTTAACTAGCCCTACTTTTGACTAATTAAGGCAACATACAATGGCTGTATTAAAAGACTTAGTCGATTTCCAATTGAAAAATGCACTAGAACTCTCTTCGCTACTTGAACAAGAAAAATTAGCAATTACGAGCCGTTCATCAAGTGAAATCGAAGCTATTGCCAAACAAAAGATGACCTTAGTTGGACAACTTCAACAAACTGACCTCCGAATTGCGAAACATCCCCATGCCGTGAGCCTGGCTGAAGATGTACTCCTGTCGCAAATCGTTGATCAGATTCGTTCCATTGTTCACGATTGCCAGCAAGCAAACCTTGTTAATGGTGAAGCGCTACAACGTGCACAACTCAGTTTTAATAAACTCAATAATTTGATGCAGCAAAGCCACGGAAAAATTGGCATGACGTATAACGCTGGTGGGCAAACCCACACTGTGTCCACTTTAGGGACCAATATTAAAGCGTAATCAACATGCAGCTGAGTTACTAAACTTTTAAGCTGAAACGAATTAAACAGAAAAGCGGCAAACTTTGCCGCTTTTTCGATCTGGAGAGAAGGAAGATTTAGAAGAGTGTTTGTTGACGTTTTTCTGGTACTTGCTGAACTTCGCCGTAGTCACGCAGTTTATCCATCTTACGGATATCGAGACGTAACTCAGTAACATAACTATCACCCACCTTATAACTGCGGACCACTTCTGCTCCGCGGATAACACCATCAACCGCTCCCGACGTCAGCTCTGTGCCCAATCGCTGATCTTGTAGTTCAGCACGACCACTCACTCGCATTCCATAGACTTGCTCTGCCAGTTCGCGATAAGCATCGATTTTAGAGGCACGCATTGCACGGACTTGCTTTTCATCCACACTACGCCCAGTTTGCTCACTGATATTGGCATAACCTACCGCCGTCAACCATTCATCAGCGCGCATGGTTTGCAATGGCTGGCAACCCACCATCATGATAGTCACTAGAAGTAATAGCCATTTTTTCATTGGTTTCTCCTATGGACGCAAGATAACAGTATACGGCTGCTTAATCGTAGGGTCAGAGCGAATTAACACACCATCTTGTGTACGGATACTGTTGAGCGTATCAAGATCACGACCAATACGATCGGCAGGCAAGAAGCCTTGTGCGGTAGCAACCACAACACGAGACTGCATTCCCACAACACGAGCATTGACTAATACACCGCCTTCTTGACGAAGCATTGTCCCTGTCAGTATGTATTGGATTTCTTGCTCTTGAGCAAGGTCTTTCCAGTCACGACTGAAAGCAAAATCACCTTGCTGCGTTACCTGAATCGAGCCTGTGGTTTTGAAATCAACCACTTTAAATCCTCGACGCTGAAACTGATGGATAAATCCTTCAGAAACCGAGTTACCCAACCAGTTAGTCGCGTCCATACTTTGCAGGTCCACAAACGATGTTACAGCAATAGGAGTGCGAGCAGAAACACTAGTATTGGACACCATCAAATCTTCTGTCATGCTTTCAACAAAGAAGTCCAACGTGTGACGTGGGCTCTCCATTAGCATAAACTGTGAACCATTGTATGGCTCTTTACCGTTATAAATCGGGGCGTAGGCACAAGCAGTTAACAAAACTGCTGGCACTATCGAAAGCCATTTTTTCATTCTCTTATCTCCAGATATACTGAGGCAATCTTGATTCCAAACTTCAGATTAAAAAACTTGGAACACTCTTTGCTTTTCAAAACTTGTTACACTTTCAAAACGCACTGCCTACATCAGCTAAGAT